>JACZJD010000517.1 GCA_014860725.1 Aquamicrobium sp. | reverse complement strand
TTTCCGTAGCGGGTGCGATAGGCGTCGAGCGCGGCGTCGAGCCGGCGCAGGTTCTCCTGCGTGTAGGCGACGTAGTCGGTGCCGGGCGCATCGAGATGAAGCTCCGACACCATGCTCCACATCGCCTCGCGCAGCAGCGAGGCGCACTGCATGGCGGCGAGCGAGCGCCGCAGCGGCTCGTCGGGCGCGCGGCCGAAATAGGCGGCAAGAAGCGCCTCCGATTCCTCGGGCGAGAAGCCGGCATTCGAGGACAGGCCGGCGAGATCGAACATGGCGGTCGAGAAGCCGGCATATTCGAAGTCGATCAGCCACAGGCGCTCGCCGTCGTCGAGCAGGTTGGTCGGCAGCAGGTCGTTGTGACCGAAGACGATGGGCAGCGGCGTCTGCACTGCCTCCAGCTCGTCCGCCAGGGCGAGGTAGGACGGCAGGTGCGCTGCCATGCGGCTGCCGCCCTCGCGCAGCGTGCGTGCATAGTCGCGCACGACGTGGAAAGGCCAGAACATGAAGCCCGGGCCCGAGACGTGATGCGGCATCGTCTCGTGGAAGGCGCGCACGAGGGCGGCGATGCGCCCGATATTGGCGCGCACGTCGGCCTCGCCATAGGTCCGGGCGCGCAGGTGCCGGCAGACCATGATGCCAGGCTCGGCATATTCCACCGCCGGGGCGAAGGCGGCTTCCTCGGCTGCCCGCGCCGTCATCAGCTCGCGGTCGCGCAGCACGTGGTGGAAGGGAAAGTCCTTGCCGATGCGCACGACATGGCCGCCGGCGTCGTCCTCGACCAGCCAGCTCTCGTTGCTGATGCCGCCCGTCAGCGGGCTGATCCTGATCGGGCCGCTCCAGATCGGCAGAGCCTCGATCTGCGCCGTACGCTCGGCGGTGATCGCGCGAACCTCCGACATCGTCCCTCCCGCGGCTTTGCGCCTGTGGTTATGATGGCAGGATCGGGTCGATGCCCGACCGAGTCAACAGGAGATGTGGTTTTTTGCCTGCTTTATCGTGCTTATCCGCTATAAACAGTCTTTAACAGTCAGAAAGACAACTCCACCCCGATCAGGTTTCGCTTGATGGACTATTCTCCCCGCCACGGCCGTATCCTCTCCCTCCTCGCCGAGAAAGGCACCATCGGCGTCAACGCGCTTGCGGCATTGCTCGACGTCTCGGTCGAGACCGTACGCCGGGATGTGAAGGCGCTTGCCGGGCGCGGCGAGATCGTGCGGATGCACGGGTCGATCGGCCTGCCCTCGGTGGTGAGCGAGGCACCGTTCGAGCGCCGCATGCGCGAGAATCGCGAGGCCAAGGAGGCCATTGCCGCCCTCGCCGCCGCCAGCATCCGCGATGGCGAGTCGGTGATGCTCGACACCGGCACCACCACCAGCTTCCTTGCCCGCGCGCTGCTCGACCATCGCCGCCTGACCGTGGTGACCAACTCCTCGGACATCGCCCGCACGCTGGCGACGGTCAACGGCAACAAGGTCTACATGGCCGGCGGCGAATTGCGCAGCGACAGCGGCGCGGCGCTAGGCTTCTCGGCCATCGAGTTCGTCAGCCGCTTCAGCGTCGACCACGCCATCATCTCCGCCGGCGCGATCAACGTCGCCTCCGGCGTCATGGACTACGATCTGGAGGAAGCCCAGTTCGGCCAGACGGTGCTTGCGCGCGGGCGTCGCCGCGTCGTGGTCACGGACTCGTCCAAGTTCGGGCAGAAGGGGCTGGTTCGGGTCTGCGCGCTCGCCGATTTCGACGAGCTGATCGCCAACCGCATGCCGCCTGCGGATCTGACGCAGGCCCTGCATGCGGCGGACGTGTCGCTGAGGATCTGCAGCTGACGCAGATCAGGCCGAAGCGTCTGCTTCGGTGGAACGAAAACGTCTCTCCGCGCTTTCGCTCATCAGCGAGTGCGTCGCCGAAACGGTCGACACCGCGCTCATGGAGCCATTTCAGAAGGTCCGGTCTCTCAAGGCGCCACGCCGAAGCCGGGCGGCCGGACGAGGAGCGCCGATGGCGAGGAATGAAGCGGACCGCCCGACGGTGCTCATCACCGGCAGCAGCGGATTTCTCGGCGAAGCGATCGCCGAGGGGCTGCGCGACCGCTACGAGGTGATCGGCCTCGACGTGAGGAAGCCAAAACGACCCGACGGAGGGATGGAGACGATCGAGGTCGACCTGACTTCGCAGGAGAGCGTCGATGCCGCGGTGAAGGAGGCGGCGAAGAGGGCCGGAGGGCGCATCGCCTCGGTCATCCATCTCGCCGCCTATTACGACACGACCGGCGAGGACAATCCGAAGTACGATGCCGTCACCGTTCAGGGAACCCGTCGGCTGCTCGCTGCGCTCAGGCAGTTCGATACCGAGCAGTTCGTCTTCTCCAGCACGCTGCTGGTGCACGCCCCGAGCCCGGAGAAAGGCGTTCGCATCGACGAGGATTCGCCGATCGATCCGGCCTGGGCCTATCCGCAATCGAAGGCCGAGACCGAGGAGCTGATTGCAAGGGAGCGCGGCGGCATCAGGACGGTGATCCTGCGCCTGGCGGGGGTCTATGACGAGGACTGCCGGGCGGCGTTCGTCGCGCAGCAGATCGCCCGCATCTTCGAGCGGCTGCCGACGGCCTATCTGTTCACCGGCGATCTCGGCGCGGGACAGCCATACCTGCACAAGGACGATCTGGTCGACGCCATCGTGCGCGCCGTCGACCGGCGTGCCGCGCTTCCGGACGAGACGGTGCTGCTGATCGGCGAGGAGGAGACGCCGTCCTACGAGGAGATGCAGAAACGCATCGGTCGGCTCGTCCATGACGAGGACTGGCGCACGCTCAGCCTGCCCAAGGGCCTGACCAAGGCCGGCGCCTGGGTGCAGACGGAAATCCTCGATCAGGAGACCGACATCAAGCCGTGGATGATCGAGAACTCCGACGACCACTACGAGATCGACATATCGCGCGCCCGCTCGCTGTTCGGATGGGAGCCGAGGCATTCTCTCACCGGAACGCTTCCGGAGATGATCCGCAGGCTGAAGGAGGACCCGACCGACTGGTACGAGAAGAACAAGCTCGAATCCGCGGCGGTCGCGGCGTCGAAGCCCGAACTCGACCAGGCGAGGCGGCGCCTGCGCGGCCCGCTCGAGCGCTCCCGGCAGGAGGTGGAGGAGGAGACGGAGCGGCATCGGGGGCGCACGCTGTGGGCGCCCCTGGCCAATGCCGCGCTCGGCCTCTGGCTGATGACGGCGCCGATGACGCTCGGCCTCTTCGATCCCGTGGCTCTCCCGCCGCCGCCTGCCCTCGGGCACGAAGTGGCGGAGCCTCAGCTCCGCAACACGTGGCTCGGCATCAGCGAGATCCTGTCCGGCCTGCTGATCGCCATTTTCGCGCTGACGGGAATGTCGGCCCGGCGTCAATGGATGCAGTGGGTCACGGCCGCGCTCGGGCTGTGGGTGATGTTCGCGCCGCTGGTGTTCTGGACGACGAGCGCGGCCGCCTACGGCATCGACACCCTGGTCGGGATGCTGGTGGTGGCGTTCGCGGTGATGATCCCGCCCACGCCCGGCATCAGCCGCCGCGCGCTCGCCGCGGACGACGACCGCCCGCTCGGCTGGAGCTATTCTCCCTCCTCCTTCACCCAGCGCATCCCCATCGTCGCGCTCGCTTTCGTGGGCCTATTCGTCTCGCGCTATCTCGCCGCCTACCAGATGGGCCACATCGACGGCCTGTGGGACCCGTTCTTCGGTCCGGGCGAGGCGCCGGTGCGCAACGGCAGCGAGGCGGTGGTGACGTCCTGGGTGTCGAAGGGATTTCCGATCGCCGACGCGGGTCTCGGCGCCTTCGCCTACGGGCTCGACATTCTGGCGGGCACCATCGGCGACCGCCGCCGCTGGCGGACGATGCCGTGGATGGTGTTCCTGTTCGGGCTTCTGATCATCCCGCTCGGCGTGGTCAGCGTGTCCTTCATCATCATCCAGCCGCCGCTGATCGGCACGCTGTGCACGCTGTGCATCATCCAGGCCGCCGTCACCGTGATCCTGATCCCGTATTCGGTCGACGAGGTGCTGGCCACCATCCAGTATCTCTGGCGCGCGAAGCGGGTCGGGAAGCCCTTCTGGCGAACCTTCTGGATGGGCGGGCCTGCGCTTTCCGAGAACCAGACGCCTAAGGCGGACTTCGACCGCTCGGTCGGGGAATTCATGAAGGACTTCCTGACAGGCGGCGTCACCTTCCCCTGGACGCTCGTCGCGAGCACGGCGCTCGGTGCCCTGCTGATGGCGACGCCGCTCGTCTTCGGCACCGGCGCGCCGCTCTATTTCAGCGACCATATTGCCGGCTGCCTCGTCGTCATGGTCGCCGTCACCGCCATGGCCGAGGTCGTGCGCCCGGTGCGTTTCCTCAACGTCGCGCTCGGCGCGTGGATCGTCGCGTCGCCCTTCCTGCTCGCTGGCGGATCGCCCGTCGCGACAGCAGCCGACGTGGCGATCGGACTGGCGCTGATCGGCCTCAGCCTGCCGCGCGGCAAGCGCAGCGACGAGCACTATGGCGGATGGGACCGCGCGATCGTCTGAGCCGCCAGAAAGCGCGAGATGATTCCGTCATGACGTCCGGCCCGGACGGACAAGATCGCATGCATGAGACGCGATCACGCTTTCCTCGTCGGTCGGGATGATGCGCACCTCGATCGACGAGGCGGGCAGGCCGATCTGTCCGGCATGCGCTTCGTTCGCCGCCTGGTCGATCGCCACCCCGAGCCAGCGCAGGCGCTCGCAGACGGACTTGCGGACGAGGGCGGAATGCTCGCCGATGCCAGCGGTGAAAACGAGGCAGTCGAGGCCTCCCAGGGTGTTCGCCAGCGCGGCGGTCTCGCGGGAGACCCGAAAGGCGAAGAGATCGATCGCCTCGCGGGCGCGCGGATCGGCGCTGGCCTCGAGATCGCGCATGTCACCGGAGAGCCCCGAGACACCGAGGAGCCCGGATTGCCGGTAAAGCAGGTCCTCCAGATCATTCGGGGTCATGCCGCCATGCCGCATCAGATAGAGAAGGACGCCCGGATCGATCGCTCCGCAGCGCGTGCCCATCACCAGCCCGTCGAGAGCCGAGAACCCCATGGTCGTGTCGAGGCTGCGCCCGTCCTTCATCGCGCACAGGCTGGCGCCGTTGCCGAGATGGGCGACGACCGTCTTCATGCCGGCCTTCCCTTCCGCTCGCAACCGCCCGGCGACGTATTCGTAAGAGAGACCGTGAAAGCCGAAGCGGCGGATGCCCTTCGCCTCGTAGTCGCGTGGCAGCGCAAAGCGGCTCGCGGGCGGCCCGATCGTGCGGTGGAAGGCGGTGTCGAAGCAGCCGATCTGCGGCAGGTCCGGGCGCAGCTCGAGAAGCGCGCGGATCGGCGCCACGCTGCGCGGCTGGTGCAGCGGCGCGAGCGGCGTGAGCCCGTCGATGGCGTCGACCAGAGCGGGCGTCAGCCGAACAGGATCGGAGAACGAGGTTGCGCCGTGCACGATGCGATGGCCGCAAGCCGCTACGCGGCGGCCACCGAATTCCCGCTCGATCCAGTCCAGCAGGACGCGGATCGCGGCAGCCAGCCCCTCTTCGGGAAAAGATCTTTCCACCAGAAGCGTCCCGTCGACGGCGCTGGCAATGAGGCGCGACGACGCGCCGACATTGAGCGTGCCGCGCGCGGCCGCAGACGGCTCGCCCGTCGTCGGCTCGACATCGTAGACGCCGAATTTGACGCTGGAAGAACCGGCGTTGAGGGCAAGGATCGCATCGCTCATCAGCCGCCGGCCCCGGCGATGCCGCCACCGGACCAGGTCCAGTCGCGGATTTCGGGCATGTCTTCGCCATGCTCGCGGACGTATGCCTTGTGGGCGACAAGCTTCGCCTCGATCCCATCGGCCAATTCCTTGCCGCTCTCCATCAGGCCGGGCACGCGCCGGATGGCCGCAAGCGCCAGATGGAAGCGGTCGAGCTCGTTCATCACCGCCATGTCGAAGGGCGTCGTCGTCGTTCCTTCCTCGCGAAAACCGTGGACGTGGAAGTTGTCGTGATTGGTGCGCCGGTAGGTCAGCCGGTGGATGAGATAGGGATAGCCATGATAGGCGAAGATGACGGGGCGGTCCTTCGTGAACATCGTGTCGAAGATCTCGTCGGAGAAGCCGTGCGGGTGCTCGGTATCGGATTGCAGCGTCATCAGATCGACGACATTGACCACCCTGATCCTCAGGCCCGGCAGAGCGGAACGCAGAATGTCGACCGCGGCCAGCGTCTCCATCGTCGGCACGTCGCCGCAGCAGGCCATGACCACGTCGGGCTCTTCGCCGGGCGGGCAGGTGCAGGCCCATTCCCAGATGCCTGCTCCCGCCCGGCAATGCCTTTCCGCCTCTTCGGCGCCCAGCCATTGCGGGGCCGGCTGCTTGCCGGCGGTGATCACGTTGATGCGGTTCCAGGTCCTCAGGCAATGGTCGGTGACCCACAGCAGCGTGTTGGCGTCGGGCGGGAAATAGAGGCGAACGGTGTCGGCCTTCTTGTTTGCGACGAAATCGGCGAAGCCCGGGTCCTGATGGCTGAAGCCGTTGTGGTCCTGCCGCCACACATGCGAGGTGAGCAGATAGTTGAGCGAGGCGATGGGCTTGCGCCAGGGAAGCTCCGCCGAGACCTTCAACCATTTGGCGTGCTGGTTGACCATGGAGTCGACGATGTGGATAAAGGCCTCGTAGCATGAGAAAAGGCCGTGGCGGCCGGTGAGCAGGTAGCCTTCCAGCCAGCCCTGGCAGAGGTGCTCCGAAAGCACCTCCATGACCCGGCCTTCGCGCGCCAGATGCGTATCGTAAGCCTCGATCCTGTCCATCCAGACCCGGTCCGTGACGTCGAAGACCGCGTCCAGCCTGTTCGATGCCGTCTCGTCCGGTCCCATCAGCCGGAAGTTTCGCGTATCGGCATTGAGCCGGACGACGTCGCGCAGATACTGTCCCATCACGCGCGTCGCCTCGGCGATCGTTCCGCCCGGCTGCGGCACCTCGATGGCGAGACCTTTCCAGTCCGGCAGCACAAGGTCCCGCTTCAGCAGGCCGCCATTGGCGTGCGGCAGCGCGCCCATGCGTTTTTGGCCTTCGGGAGCAAGCGCGGCAAGCTCCGGCAGCAGCCGGCCGGCCGCATCGAACAGCTCTTCCGGCCTGTAGCCGCGCATCCATTCTTCCAGAATCTCGCGGTGTCCGGCATTGCCGCGCGCGTTCGAGACCGGCACCTGATGCGAGCGCCAGAAATCCTCGACCTTCCTGCCGTCGACCTCCTTCGGGCCGGTCCAGCCCTTCGGGCTGCGCAGCACGATCATCGGCCAGCGGGGGCGGCCCGGATCGCCGCCGCCGGTGCGCCATTCCTGCCGGATCGCCGCAATGCGGTCCAGCGCCGTGTCGAGCGTTTCCATCATCGCCGCGTGCATCGGAGCGGGATCGTGCCCCTCGACGAAGAACGGTTCGTAGCCGAGGCCGATAAAGAGGCTCCGAAGCTCGTCGTCGTCCATCCGGGCGAGCACGGTCGGGTTGGCGATCTTGTAGCCGTTGAGGTGGAGGATCGGCAGCACCGCGCCGTCCGTCCGCGGGTTGAGGAACTTGTTGGAATGCCAGGCGGCCGCGAGCGGGCCGGTCTCGGCCTCGCCATCCCCGACCACGCAGGCCACCAGCAGGTCGGGATTGTCGAAGGCGGCGCCGAAGGCATGCACCAGCGCGTAGCCGAGCTCGCCGCCCTCGTGGATGGAGCCCGGCGTCTCCGGCGCGACATGGCTCGGCACCCCGCCGGGGAAGGAGAACTGCTTGAACAGCTTCTTCATGCCCCCGGCATCGCGGCCGATCCTGGGATAGACCTCGCTGTAGGTGCCCTCCAGCCAGGTGTTGGCGACCATGGCCGGACCGCCGTGGCCGGGACCGCAGACGTAGAGCACGTCGATATCCCGCTCCCTGATGACGCGGTTCAGATGGACATAGATGAAATTGAGGCCGGGGGTCGTGCCCCAGTGGCCGAGCAGGCGCGGCTTGACGTGCTCGGCCTTCAGCGGCTCGCGCAGCAGCGGATTGTCCATCAGGTAGATCTGGCCGACCGACACGTAGTTCGCGGCTCGCCAGTAGCGATCAATCAGCTCGATCTGCCGTCTGCGTTCGGTGCCCGTCGCAACGTCCGTCCTGCGCTCCATCACAATCTCCCTGCATGTCGTTGCCCGTTAACCTAGGCCGCGACGGCTGAGAGGAGAAGGATAACCGAGTGGAGAAGATTGCGGCGCGACGCTTCTTCGCATGCCTGCTCGCGGCGCCGTGCGGTCGATATCAGCGGCGTCGGGCTTGCGCCTCGTCGCGGTCAGCGTGCGTTGGCGGCGACGTCGATCGCGTCCGACATGATCTCCAGTCCGCGGTCGATCTCGGCATCCGACACCGTCAGCGGAGGCGCGATGCGGAACACGCCGCCCATGCCGGGAAGCTTGACGATGTTCATGCTGAGGCCGCGGCGCATGGCTTCCTCCATGACACGGGCGCCGAGTTCGAAGCCGGGGGCCTTCGTCTGCCGGTCGGCGACGATCTCGAGCCCGAGCAGCAGGCCGCGTCCCCGCACGTCTCCGACGCACTCGAACCTTTGTTGCAGCGACAGCAGGCCGTCCTTCAGCCTCTTGCCCCGCCTGACGGCCTGCTCGACGAGCCCGTCGCGCTCGACCACGTCGAGGACCGTCACGCCGACGGCGGCCGGCAGCGGATCGGAGACGTGGGTGGTGTAGAAGAGGAACCCGCGCTCGAAAGCCTTCTGCTCGATCTCTTCCGTGGTCATGACGGCGGCCAGCGGCAGGCCGGCGCCCAAGGTCTTCGACAGGGTGAGGATATCGGGAGTGACGCCGTCGCGCTGGAATGCGAACATATGCCCGGTCCGTCCGACGCCGGTCTGCGCCTCGTCGAGGATCAGCAGCATGCCGCGCTCCTCGCACTTGCGCTTCAGCGCGGCGAGGTAGCCGGGCGGCAGTTCGAGAATGCCGCCGCTCGACAGGATAGGCTCGGCAATGAACGCGGCAAGGTTGCCCGTCGACTGCCGGTCGATCAGTTCGAAGGCGTCGTCGAGCTCCGTCTGCCAATCGTTGGAGCCGTCCGGATGCATGAAGCGCGGACGGTAGGAATTGGGAGCCGGAATGACGAACGAGCCGGCCGCTGCCGGGCCGTAGCCGCGTCTGCCCGCGCTGTAGGTCGCCGAAGCGGCCGCCCCCGTCATGCCATGCCAGCTCTGCGCGAAGGCGACAACCTCGTGTCCGCCGGTCACCAGCTTCGCCATCCGGATGGCGGCTTCGTTCGACTCCGCTCCCGTCGTCAGGAGTTGCACGCGGTCGAGGCCGGGCGCGAGCGCGGCAAGACGCGAGGCCAGTTCGACGACGGGGCGGGAGAGCATCCCGCTGAAGAGATGGGCGACCGACCCCATCTGCCGCTCGACGGTCGCCACGATGTCGGGATGGGTATGGCCGAGGACGGCGCTCATCTGGCCCGAGGTGAAGTCGAGGATCGCGCGCCCGTCCGCGTCGTAGACGAAACTGCCCTCGGCCCTCTCGATGATGACCGTCTCGAAGCTGGGTCCGTAGCGCGTCAGATGCTTGCGGGCTGACGCCCAGAAGGCGGGATCGTCGTTGAGCGACATGGGATCATCCTCGGGAATGGCCGTTTCCAAAGGGCTAGCGGCGCTTGCGCTTCCAGGCAAATTGATATTGCTTCATTCGGATATCAACTGGCTTGATGGCATGCGGCTCCTCGATCTCGGACTGCTGAAAAACTTCGCCGTCGTTGCGCGCACGGGCTCGATCAGCCTGGCGTCACTGCAGGTCGGGCGTACGCAGTCGGCGCTGAGCATGCAGATGCACCGTCTCGAAGACCAGATCGGCCAGACGCTGTTGCACCGCAGCGGATCGGGGGTGCGGCTCACCGCTGCGGGAGAGAAGCTTCTGGCGCACGCCGAATCTCTGCTCGCCCGGCACGACGAGATCCTGGCCGACATGAACGGAACGGCGCTCAAGGGTTCGGTGAGCCTGGGCTGTCCGGAAGACTATTCGATCGCCTTCCTTCCGGATCTGCTCAGGGGGTTTTGCGCGCTGCATCCCGACGTCGAGCTGCGCATGGTCTGCGCGCCGACCTCCGAGCTGCGCCCGCTGCTGCATCGGCGGCAGATCGACGTGGCGCTGGTCTCGCTTTCCGACCCCGACAGCAGCGAGGCGATCCGCAAGGAGAGCTTCGCCTGGGTGGCGAATGCTGCGGAGCCGGACGTTCTCGGCCATGCCGTTCTCCCGCTGGCGCT
>JACZJD010000516.1 GCA_014860725.1 Aquamicrobium sp. | reverse complement strand
CATCTGGATCGTCGAGATCGACGCCGAGGCCGGCCTGGCCAAGCCCTATCGCGACGTCCGCCGGATCGTCGTCAGCAACGGCGTGCTCAAATGAGCTGCTGTGCGCCCGGCACCGAACTCGCGCTGGAGGTCGACGGGGCGAAGCGGGCGGGTCCGTCGCAGGACGAGATCCTGCTTGCCAGCCGCGACGTTGGCCAGGGCGTGCGTCAGACCGACCTTTCCGTTCCCGACGTCCACTGTGCGGCCTGCATCCAGTCGATCGAGGGAGAACTGTGCAAACTCGACGGCGTCGAGCAGGCGCGTGTCAACCTGTCGACGAAGCGCGTCACCGTAAAATGGGCGGGCGGCACGCCGCCACCGCTGGTCGAGACGCTGCAGGGGATCGGCTACGAATCGCACCTGTTCGACCTCGAAAGCGCAGGCAAGGACGAGGGCCTCGCCGAACTGATCCGCGCCGTCGCCATCTCCGGCTTCGCCGCCGGCAACATCATGCTCTTGTCGGTGTCGGTGTGGTCGGGTGCTGAGGATTCCACCCGCGACCTGTTTCATTGGCTCTCGGCGCTGATTGCGCTGCCGGCGCTCGCTTTTGCCGGCCGCATCTTCTTCCGCTCGGCGTGGAACGTGCTCAGGCACGGCCGCATGAACATGGACGTACCGATCGCCATCGGCGTGTCGCTGGCCTACGCGATGAGCCTCTACGAGACCATCAATCACGGCGCTCACGCCTATTTCGACGCCGCGGTTATGCTGCTGTTTTTCCTTCTGATCGGCCGCACCCTCGACCACCTGATGCGCGAGCGCGCCCGGGTGGCGGTGAAGGGCCTGAGCCGGCTGGTGGCGCGCGGCGCCACCCAGATCGCGCCCGATGGCACGCGCAACTACCTGCCGGTGGCCGAGATCGAGCCGGGCATGGCGCTGCTTGTTGCCGCCGGCGAGCGCATTCCCGTCGACGCCGTCGTCTCGGCGGGCGCCTCCGACCTCGACTGCTCTTTGGTGACGGGCGAGAGCGATCCGCGCAAGGTGCGCCCCGGCGACGCCGTGCAGGCCGGGACGCTCAACCTGACCGGGCCGATGACGCTGACCGCGACCGCCGCGGCGAAGGATTCCTTCCTCGCCGAGATGGTCCGCATGATGGAAGCGGCAGAGGGCGGCCGGGCGCGCTACCGCCGCATCGCCGACCGCGCGTCGGCTCTCTACGCGCCGGTGGTCCACCTGACCGCATTCCTTACTTTCCTTGGCTGGATGGTCGCTGCCGGCGACTGGCACAAGGCGATCACCATCGCCATCGCCGTTCTGATCATCACCTGCCCCTGCGCGCTCGGTCTCGCCGTGCCGATCGTCCAGGTCGTCGCCGCGCGTCGGCTTTTCGAGAAGGGGGTCATGGTCAAGGAGGGCTCGGCGCTGGAGAGGCTGTCGGAAGTCGACACCGTCGTCTTCGACAAGACCGGCACGCTGACGCTCGGCCGGCCGTTCCTCGTCAATCGCGGCGAGATCGGCCGCGAGGCGCTCGAGATTGCAGCCGCGATCGCGGCCCGCTCGATCCACCCGCTGTCGCGGGCGATTGCCGACGCGGCGAAAGCAAGCGATCCCACCGCCTTCGACCGGATCGCCGAGGTGCCGGGTTACGGCATGGAGGCCTATCGTGGCGCCGTGCGCTATCGGCTCGGGCGCGCCGGCTGGGCGAGCGCCGCAGACGGCGCCGCGACGATCGATGCCGGGGTCGGCGGGACGGTGCTCACGCGCGACGGCGCCGTTATGGCCGAGTTCCGCTTCGAGGACCGCCTGCGCGA
>JACZJD010000515.1 GCA_014860725.1 Aquamicrobium sp. | reverse complement strand
GCTTGTAGAAGAACATCGCCGCGGCGTAGCGGGTTCGCCCCGACCAGGGCTCGCCGAGCGGCGTGTTGACCAGCGCCCACTGCTCGGCGGTTTCGTTTTCGGCGCCGGCGGACATCAGAAGATTCCCGGCGGGCTGGCGGTCCGCCGCGCCAGCTTGACGAAGGGCCGCTGGACGATCTTCGCCCGCTTCATCAGCTTCTGGTACTGCAGCTCGCGCATGGCGTAGATCTCGACCCAGAGGTCGTCGACGACCGTGTCGCCATACGGCCGATCGAGGCTGGCGATGGCGATGTTGCGCTTCGCCGTCGGCGACCAGATGGCGGCGCTGACCAGGCCGACCTCCTTCTTGCCGCGGTGGTAGACGATGGCGTGCTCGGCGGGCACGTTGCCCTCGATCTCGAGCCCGACGAGGATGTGGCGCAGCGTCCCGTCGCGTCGCGCCGCCTCGATGGCGCGGCGGCCGTTGTAGTGGGCAGCCTTCCCGGCGTCGATCATGAAGCCCAGCCCGATCTCGTCGGGCTGGCGCACCCGGTCGGCGCGCACGGCGTGCTCGGCGGTGACGAAGTCGGCATTGGCGACGATCAGGCCGGCCTCGGTGCGGGCGCGGTTCAGCGCCGCGTAGCCGATGGCGCGGATGCCGTGGATGCGGCCCGCGGCGAACAGCCGGTCCCACAGCGACAGCGCCGCGTCCGCCGGCACGAACAGCTCGTAGCCGAGGTCGCCGGTGAAGCCGGTGCGCGAGACGGTGACGCTGCCGCCCTCATGGGGGAAGTCGGCGAGGTCGAAGGGCTTCAGCCGCTCCGAGCCGGCGAAGCCGGCGTCGCGCAGCACCGCCCAGGAGGTCGGGCCCTGCAGCGCCAGGCCGGCGACGGCCTCGGTCTCCTCCTCGACCCTGACGTCGAAGCCGACGGCGCTGTCGAGCAGCCAGGGCAGGTGCCGTTCCTGGCAGCACAGGCGGAAGCGGTCGACGGCCAGCCGGAACAGCGTGCCGTCGTCGAGCACGTGGCCCTCGTCGTCGCACCATGCCGTGTAGTGGACGCGGCCGACGCCGAGCTTCGTCACGTCGCGCAGCGTCAGCCGGTCGAGATAGGCCTCCGCGTCCACGCCCTCGATGCGGTACTTGACCATCGGCGAGATGTCGAAGACCGCTGCCTGGCTGCGGATGGCGAAGAATTCCAGTTCCTCGTCCCACAGCGACTGCGGCGCCTTGTAGCCCGCCCAGGCGTACCAATCCTCCTGGCGGTTCAGCGCCTCCAGCCGCGGCTGGAACGGCGAAGCCATGCGCAGCGTGCGGAAATGGTCCTGCGCGGCGTGGCGGGCGGGGGTAACCATCTCGTTCATCAGCCCTTCCTCGCCAGAATCGTCCGTGCCGCGTTCATGCCGGGCACGCCGGAGACGCCGCCGCCCGGATGCGAGCCGGCGCCGCACAGATAGAGCCCCTCGACCGGCGTGTCGTAGCCCGACCAGCCGGCAACGGGGCGCGACATCAGCATCTGGTCGGCCTGCAGCTCGCCGTGGTGCCAGTGGCCGCCCGGCATGCGGTAGCGCCGCTCGATGTCAGCCGGCGTCATGAGCTCCGAATGCAGCACCGACCGGCCGATGCCCGGCGCATGGGCCTCCAGCCGCGCCATGATCGCCGCGAGAAGCCTGGGCCTGCCGGCCTCCCAGCCTTCCTTCAGCGCATAGGGCGCATACTGCACCACGACCGACAGAACATGTGCGCCGGCGGGCGCCAGCGACGGGTCGGAGAGGCTCGGGATGGTGATCTCCATCACCGGCTCCGGCGAGAACGCGCCGTATTTCGACGGGTTGAAGGCGCACTCGACATGCTCGTCGGACGGCGCGATCACCAGGCGGCCCCGCAGCGCCTCGGCCGGCACGCCGTGGAAGGCGGGCAGCCGATCGAGCGCCAGGTGGAGCTTCGCCGCGTCGCCCTTCATGCGGATGTTGCCGAGCTTGCGCACGAAGCCTGTGTCGACCGCGCGCGTGCCGACCAGGTTGAGGAACGTCGTCTTCGGATTGATGGCGGAGACGACGGTCGACGCTTTGATCTCCTCCCCGCTCGCCAGCGTTGCGCCGGTGACGCGGCCTCTGTCGACGCCGATGCGTGCGACGGTCGCGCCGGTGCGGATGGTCACGCCGGCGGCCGCCGCGGCGCTCGCCATTGCCGCGGTGACCGCGCCCATGCCGCCCTTCGGCAGCGCTTGCGCGCCCGGCCTGCCTCCGATCTCGCCGGCGAGCCGGTAGTAGAGGCCGAGCAGCGAGGTCGGCGAACGCGGCCCGAGATGGCAGCCGAGCACGGCGTCGAAGGCGAGAAGCCCGCGCAGGCGATCGTCTTCCAGATGCTCGTCGAGCATGTCGGTGACGTTCATCAGGAGCATGCGCAGGAAGTCGCGCATGTCCTCGCGGCCAAGCCGGCGCAACGCCAGGCCCGTCCTGACCAGAGCCGCCGTCTCGCCCATCGACAGGCCGGAAAGATCCGGCGGCCGGCGGGCGAGGAAGTGCTTCAGGATGCCGGCGTAGCGCAAGAGCTGGGCGCGCAGCGCGCTCCACGCCTCGGCCTCCGTCTTCGAGGCCCCGGAGAGCCGCTCTCCATAGGCGCCGTGCAGCACCAGCGCCTCGCCGCCCTCGGCGAGCGCCACCGAGGGGGTGTCGCCGTCGTCCGGTGTCAGGCCGTGGCGGGCGAGGTCGAGGTCACGCAGGATGTCGGGGTGCAGCCGGTTGAGCACGTGCGCCAGCGCCGAGACGCGGAAGCCGGGGGCGAACTCCTCGGTCCGCGCCGCGCCGCCGACCGCGTCGGCGGCTTCCAGGACCGCCACCCTGCGCCCGGATTTCGCCAGCAGCGCCGCGGCGACGAGGCCGTTGTGTCCGCCGCCGATGACGATGGCATCATATGACGTCATGGGCGTCGCTCATGTCCTTGGTGCCGCGCTTCAGGTCGCGCAGGATTTCAACCGCGGCGTTGCGGCCGGGCGCTCCCATGACGCCGCCGCCCGGATGGGTCGAGGAGCCGCACATGTAGAGGCCGCCGACCGGCGAGCGGTATTGCGCGTAGCCCGGCACCGGCCGGTTGAACAGCAGCTGGTCGAAGGTCAGCTCGCCCTGGAAGATGTTGCCTTCCGTCAGCCCCACCTCGGCCTCCAGTTCGCGCGGCGTGCGCACCTCCATGTGCACGATGCGCTCGCGGAAGCCGGGCGAATAGGCGGCGATCTGCGAAACCACGCTCTCGGCGAAGCCGTCGCGGTCGGCGTCGGTCCAGTCGCGGCCCTCCACCTTCGGCGGTGCGTACTGGACGAAGCAGCTCATGAAGTGCTTGCCCGGCGGCGCCATGGTCGGGTCGAGCGTGGTGGGGATGACCATGTCGATGAACGGATCGGCCGACCAGCGCCCGGCCTTCCAGTCGTCGTAGGCGCGCTCCATGCGCTCGATCGAATCGGTGAAGTGCATGTCGGCCTGCAGGCAGGGCGAGCCCTCCGGCAGCGCCGGGAAATCGGGCATGGAATCGAGCGCGATGTTGACCTTGCCCGACGAGCCGCGGATCTTGAAGTTCTTCACCCGGCGCAGGAAGGTCGCCGGCAGCTCCTTTTCCTCGACCAGCTTGAGGAAGGTGCGTTTCACGTCCGCGTTGGAGACGACCAGTTTCCCGCGCACCTCCTCGCCGTCGGCCAGCACCACGCCTTCCGCCTTGCCGCCCTTCACCAGCACGCGCGCGACCTCCGCCTCGGTGCGGATCGTGCCGCCCGAGGCGCGGAAGGAATCGGCCAGCGCCCGCGTCACCGCGCCCATGCCGCCGCGGGCGAAGCCCCAGGCGCCGACCGAGCCGTCGACCTCGCCCATGTAGTGATGCAGCAGAACGTAGGCCGTGCCCGGCGACATCGGGCCGAGCGCGGTGCCGATGATGCCCGACAGGGCGAAGTTCGCCTTGATGACGTCGGTCTCGAAATACTCGTCGAGGAAGTCGGCGATCGACATCGTCCAGAAGCGCAGGGTCAGCGCCATCTCCTCAGGCGTGAGTCCGGCGAACTTCCTGCCGAGATACATCAGCTCGCCCAGGTCGCGCGGACGGAAGCTCGTCGGGTCCGGCGCGGTGCGCAGGAGCAGCGGCTGGATGAATCGGCACTGCCGCGTCACGTCGCGCGCGTAACGGTCGTAGGCCTCGGCGTCGCGCCTGGAGAAGCGGGCGAATTCGCGCCGGTGGGCGTCGTGGTCGCGGTAGTTGGCGAGATAGTCGCCGTCCTCGGTGAACACCGCCCCGCCCTCGTAGGGGATCACCTGCAGGCCGAAGCGCGGCAGCTCGAGATCGCGCATGATCTCGGGGCGGAACAGCGAGCAGACGTAGGAGCAGTTCGAATAGAGGAAGCCCGGCGTCAGCGAGCGACTGACCGCGGCGCCGCCGATCCAGTCGTTCTTCTCGACGACCAGCACGTCGAGGCCGGCGCGCTGCAGGTAGCAGGCGTTGACCAGGCCGTTGTGCCCGGCGCCTATGACGATCGCGTCCCAGGTCTTCATCCGCAGCCGCCCTCCCGGTTACGGTCGAACTTGCCACGACGATGCCTTTTCTGTCCAGCCGTATTGAATGAATGTTCAACAAACGTTGTTGCAATTTCCCTTTCATGCGCTAGGCTTTGAGCGGTTTCGAAACCTTGGGAAACCCACGGCCGATGAGCTCAGGCCCCGACGCGGCACCCGAATACGACGATACCGCAATCCGCTTCCTGGAGGCGCTGTGGGGCGAGGGCTACCTTTCGCCCGGCGGGCCGGACGAGGTCGACCGCGTCCTTTCCGGCCTGTCGCTCGAAGGCAAGCGCGTGCTCGACATCGGCTGCGGCTCGGGCGGCATCACCCTGCATCTCGCCGAGGTCCACGGTG
>JACZJD010000514.1 GCA_014860725.1 Aquamicrobium sp. | reverse complement strand
ACCCCCTCCCGGCCGTCCCGCTGTGGCTGGAGATCGCCGCCGGCTTTGCCGTCCTGCTTTTCGTGTCGGCGGTCTGGCAGGAAACCGACAGCTACCGCTATGCCGGCATTGCGCTCGCCGCCGTCGCGCTCGTCCGCTATTTCCGCAAGTCGCTGTGGAGCTACACCGAAAGGCCCTACATCGGCTGGGCGGGCCTGATGTGCCTCGGCTGGGCGGCCTATGTCGCGATCCGGTTCCTCTATTCCTATCTCCTCTATCCGGAGATGGGCAGAGGGTCGGCGGAAGGCGTGTATCTGCTGCCCGTCTTCTACTCGACGACGGGCTTTGCGCTGCTTCTCTATGTGCGGCGGCCGTTCTTGCTGGCGACGGCCTTCGTGGCGCTCGGCGCGGCGGCACTGGCATTCGGCATCGACTACGATTTCGGCGCCCACACGCGGGCGGTGACGCTGCTGCACAACAACCCCATCCACGCCTCGATCGCTGCCGGCCTGATCTCGCTCTGCGCCATTCCTTACGCCCTGCACGTCGCACGGCGCGGCGATCTCAGGCCTGGCACGCGGTTCGTCCTCGAAATGCTGGCGACCGCCACCTTCCTGCTGTCGCTTCTGGCCGTCTACAGCCTGTGGTCGAAGGGCGTGTGGCTGGCCATGGCCGTGGCGCTGCTGGCCCTTGCCGGAACCGTCCTCGCCACGGAGAGCGGCGGCCGCGGGCGCAGGGTGGCGGTGGCGGCCGTGCTCGTGGCGCTGACGGGCGCTGCGGCAAACTACGACATGCTGCGCAACATTGCCGCCCCGACCGTCGAGACGTCCGTCTCGCTTCTCACCGACATCATCACCGGCGAGGGGATTCTGGCGAGCCTCGCAAGCTCCATCGCCGATGCCTCGACGCAGTTGAGCGAGCGCGAGCGGATGATGCTGTGGGTGAACGCGCTGCGGATATGGGACGACCACCCGGTGTTCGGAGCGGGCATTTCCTGGCTGCACGCATGGCAGGACCGGCCCTACAAGGAGGTATCCTACAGCCTGTTCCACAACGGCTATCTCGAGATCGCCGTCCGCTACGGCATCCTCGGCCTCGCCTTCTACGCCGTCCTGTTCGGCTGGACGGTCCGCTGCGTGTGGCGGGCAGCCCGCGCCGGGCTGGTCGATATGGCGGCGTTCCAGTGCTATGCTGCAACGACGACGTTCTTCGCCGTCACGCTGCTCACCAACTCGAACAACAGGCTGGCGATCGGCGAATCCTACATGTGGTTTGGGGCAAGCTTCGGCTTCTATTGTTATTACCTGTTGCAGAGGCACGGCGAGGTCGCGCCGCGAACGCCCATCTGATCGGAAGTGGAACCATGAATTCAACCGGCGCCGGCACCAAGCTCGACAAGGAGGCCAGACCGGCCCTTTCCGATCTCGACGAGAACGCCCTTTTCTACCATCGCTATCCCGCGCCGGGTAAGCTCGAGATCAGGGCGACCAAGCCGCTCGGCAACCAGCGCGACCTGGCGCTCGCCTATTCTCCCGGCGTCGCCGCGCCCTGCCTCGCGATCCAGGACGACCCGACGGCCGCGGCCCACTATACGGCGCGGGCCAATCTCGTGGGCGTGATCTCGAACGGGACGGCCGTTCTTGGCCTCGGCGACATCGGCGCGCTCGCGTCCAAGCCGGTGATGGAGGGCAAGGCGGTCCTGTTCAAGAAGTTCGCCGGCATCGACGTCTTCGACATCGAGGTCGACGCCCACGACATCGACCTCATGGTCTCCACCGTCGCGGCGCTCGAGCCGACCTTCGGCGGCATCAACCTCGAGGACGTCAAGGCGCCGGAATGCTTCGAGATCGAGGAGCGGCTGAAGGCGCGGATGAAGATCCCCGTCTTCCACGACGACCAGCACGGCACGGCCATCATCGTCGCCGCGGCCGTCCTCAACGGGCTGGAGCTGGCCGGCAAGTCGATCCACGACGTCAAGATCGTCACCTCGGGCGCGGGCGCGGCGGCGCTGGCCTGCCTCAACCTTCTCGTGTCGCTCGGCGCGCAGCACGAGAACATCTGGATCACCGACCGCCACGGCGTCGCCTTCAAGGGCCGCGTCGAGGAGATGGACCGCTGGAAGGAGCCGTTCGTCAAGGACACCGACGCGCGCGCGCTCGCCGACGTCATCGGCGGGGCCGACGTGTTCCTCGGCCTGTCGGCAGCAGGCGTCCTCAAGCCCGAGCTTCTGGCCGGCATGGCCGAAAAGCCCCTGGTGCTGGCGCTCGCCAATCCGGTGCCCGAGATCATGCCGGATGCGGCGCGGGCCGCGCGCCCCGACGCGATGATCTGCACCGGCCGCTCGGATTTCCCCAATCAGGTCAACAACGTCCTGTGCTTCCCCTACATCTTCCGCGGCGCGCTCGACGTCGGCGCGACCGCGATCAACGAGGAGATGAAGGTGGCGGCCGTGCGCGCCATCGCGGCGCTCGCCCGCGAGGAGCCCTCGGACGTCGCCGCGCGCGCCTATTCCGGCGAGACCCCGATCTTCGGGCCGGAATTCCTCATCCCCTCGCCCTTCGACCCGCGGCTGATCCTGCGGATCGCGCCCGCCGTCGCCCGCGCTGCGATGGAAAGCGGCGTCGCCACGCGGCCGATCGAGGACATGGCGGCCTATATCGACCGGTTGAACCGCTTCGTCTTCCGCTCGGGCCTGATCATGAAGCCCGTGTTCTCGGCCGCGCGCACCGCGACCGCGAAGCGCGTCATCTATGCCGACGGCGAGGACGAGCGCGTGCTGCGCGCAGCGCAGGTGGTGCTGGAGGAAGGCATCGCCACGCCGACGCTGATCGGCCGCCCGCACGTCATCGAGACGCGGCTGAAGCGCTACGGCCTCAAGATCAGGCCCGGTGTCGACTTCGCCATCGTCAACCCGGAGGACGATCCGCGCTACCGCGACTATGTCGAGCTTCTCGTGCGGCTTGCCGGCCGCCGCGGCGTGACGCAGGAGGCTGCGCGCACCCTGGTGCGCACCAACACGACGGTGATCGCCGCGCTCGCCATGATGCGCGAGGAGGCCGACGCCATGCTGTGCGGGCTCGAAGGCCGCTACGAGCGCCACCTGCGCTATGTCGACCTGATCATCGGCAGGCGCGGCAGCGTCGAGGAGCTTTCGTCGCTGTCGATGCTGATCTCGCAGCGCGGCGTCGTCTTCCTCACCGACACCTACGTCACCATCGACCCGACGGCGGCGGAGATCGCCGAGGCGACCGTCCTCGCGGCCGAGCAGATCCGGCGCTTCGGCCTGACGCCGAAGGCGGCGCTCCTGTCGCATTCGAATTTCGGATCGCGGGATTCGGCGAGCGCGCTCAAGATGCGCGAGGCCGCGGCGCTCCTGCGCGAGATCGCCCCCGACCTCGAGGCCGACGGCGAGATGCACGGCGACGCCGCGCTGTCGCCGTCGCTGCGCCAGCGCGTCTATCCGCATTCGACGCTGGAGGGCGAGGCCAACCTTCTCGTCTTCCCCAATCTCGACGCCGCCAACATCGCGCTGACGACGATCAAGACCATGACCGAGGCGCTGCATGTCGGCCCGATCCTGCTCGGCACGGCGCGGCCGGCGCACATCCTGACGCCGTCCGGCACCTCGCGCGGCGTCGTCAACATGACGGCGCTGGCCGTGGTGGAGGCGGCCGAGCGCGGGGAGCCCGCGGCCGCGTCAGCCTAAACAGACGGTTAACCGCGCCGTGCTATGGCTCGTCCATGGTGACGGGCGGTCTCCTCGGCAGGGTCGGACGGTTGGCGCGGCAGGCGTGCGCAGCCGCGCTGCTGGTCGTTCTGCTGCCGGATGCGGCTGCCGCGCAGGCCGGAAC
>JACZJD010000513.1 GCA_014860725.1 Aquamicrobium sp. | reverse complement strand
CAGGAGCATCTCGGCATTCTGGACAACCTGGAGGCCCGCCAGTATGAGGTGGCCGCCGATCTTCTGAAGGTGCATCTCAGGCTTTCGGGCAACCAGCGCCCGCAGGCGGCAAATCGCGGCGCACCGCCCCTGCAGGGCATGATCCGCCGCCTGGTTTGACGAGGATGCCTTGAAGATCGACAGGCCGCCGACCATCGCGCTCTTCCCCGAGGCCAGCTTCGGTGCCGCGCTCAACTGCGTCGGCATCGCCCAGGTGCTGCGCGACCGCGGCGCACGGCCGGTCTTCATCTGCCACGGCGGCTTCTCCGGCGTCTTCGCCGACTACGGCTTCCAGGAATACCACCTGCCCGCCACCGACACGCCGAGCGACACGGCGAGCTACTGGCAGGACTTCATCAAGCGGCACCTGCCGCATTTCGACATGAGCCCGATCGACCAGATCGAGACCTATGTGGCGCCGACCTGGGAGGCGATCGTCGACACCGCGGTCGAGGCCGAGGCGCCGCTCAGCCAGCTTCTCGCCCGCATCCGGCCCGACGCCGTCGTGCTCGACAACGTCGTCATGTTCCCGGCCGTCGCCACCGCGGGCTGCCCGTGGGTGCGCGTGGTCTCCTGCGCCGAGACGGAACTGCCCGACGCGGCCGTGCCGCCCTATCTCTCCGGCCTCGCCGCCGCGGACAAGGCCGGCCGCCGCGCCTTCGAGACGCGCTACTTCGCCGCGACCGACAAGGTGCATGCCCGCTTCAACGCCTTCCGCGCCGAGACCGGGCTGAAGCCGCTGCCGCGCGGCCAGTTCCTCGAAGCCTCGCCCGACCTCAATCTCCTGCTCACGCCGTCGATCGTGAAGTACGAGCGCAAGGCGCCGCTCGATCCCGAGCGCTTCGTCTACCTCGAAGGCTGCGTGCGCTCCGAAGCGCCGTTCCAGATCCCGGACTTCCCGCGCAACCAGGGGCCGCTGGTCTATGTCAGCTTCGGCTCGCTCGGCGCCCTCGACGTCAGTCTGATCCAGCGCATGCTCGACGTCTTCGCCCGGCTGCCGGCGCGCTTCCTCGTCAATGTCGGCGGCATGCGCGACGCCTATGCGGCAGTGCCCGACAACGTCCACCTCGACGCCTGGTTTCCGCAGCCATCCGTGGTGCAGAAGTCGGACCTCTTCATCCATCACGGCGGCAACAACAGCTTCTGCGAGGCGCTCTATTTCGGCACGCCGTCGCTGATCATGCCCTATTGCTGGGACGGCCACGACAACGCCCGGCGCTCCGAGGAGACCGGCGTCGGCCGGCGCCTCGACCGCGCCCGCTGGACGCCGGAAGACCTGTCGGCGGAGATCCTCGGCCTGCTCGGCGACAAAGGCATGCGCGAACGGCTCGCCGCGAACGGCGAGGCGATGCGCCGGCAGCCCGGCACCGGCCGCGCCGCCGACGCCATCCTGTCGCTGGTGACGAACGTTCCCAGCCGCGTCCGCGGGTAGGACGAATCGGAGGGCGCGCGAGGATAAGATCCGCCGGAAACAGCCGCGCCGGGACAATTTCCCCAGCAGAATCAATCGGCGGACATTTTTCGTCACGGCATTTTATCCACCTCCCCGAAAGCCCGCTTTACCCTGTGAGCG
>JACZJD010000005.1 GCA_014860725.1 Aquamicrobium sp. | reverse complement strand
CGCGGCGCGGAGAAGAAGCCCGGGCCGTCGTAGACGACGATGGTGTCCTTCTCGTCGACGCCCATCGAGCTCGCGAACTGCGCGAACAGGCCGGGCGACGGCAGGGTATGCGGCAAGGGCGAATCCGGCGACACCACCGCGTCCTGGTCGAAGAACACGGCGCCCGGGATGTGCGCCGCCTGGTACTCGGCGCGCGCGTCGCGGTGTTGCGTCGGCAGATACCAGGAGCCGTCGATGATCGACAGGCCGGGCTTGCCGAGCCGCTCCATGAGCCAGTCGGCGGAAACCACGAAGGGGCTGGTCTGGCTCATGGACGTCTCCTAGCTCGCGGGCAGCGGACCGAAGCGGATGCGGAAGCGGCGGTTCTCGCGGCCCTTCTTCTCGATCTTGCCGATATGGATCTCGCCGATGTCGGCGGTCGAGGCAACATGGGTGCCGCCGCAGGGCTGGGTGTCGACCGCGCCGTCGTCGCCGATGCAGACGAGGCGGATGCGGCCCGACCCGACCGGCGGGCGCACGTTCTTCGACTTCACCAGCGACGGGTTGGCGGCAAGCTCCTCGTCGGTGATCCACTTGGCGAAGATCGGGTGGTCGGCGCGCACCAGCTCCATCAGCTTCCCGCTGACGCCCTCACGCGTCACGCCGGCATCCGGGATGTCGAAATCGACGCGGGATTCCTCCTCGCCGACCGACGCTCCGGTGATCGGATAGGGGCAGACCACGGTCAGCAGATGGCAGGCCGCATGCATGCGCATCAGCTTCAGCCGCCGCTCCCAGTCGATCTCCGCCGTCACGGTCTCGCCGATTTCCGGCAGGGCGTTCCCTTCCGCCGGCTGATGGACGATCTCGTCCTTGGTCTCGCCCGTCACCGTGCCCGAAATGGCGATGCGCGAGCCGTCGGCGCGGACGAGAAAGCCCGTGTCGCCCGGCTGGCCGCCCGACGTCGCGTAGAAGACGGTGCGGTCGAGGAGAATGCCGCGCCCGTCCACGGCGACGACCTTCGCTTCAGCGGTCTTCAGATAGGCGTTGTCGCGGAAGAGCGCCTCGGTCGCGACCGCCATTACGCGACCTCCTCGAACGGCACGGAAATCTCCGCCTGCGCCTCCATCCATCCGGGGACCGGCAGGTCCTTGCCGCGCAGGAATGCGGGATTGAACAGCTTGGACTGGTAGCGGGTGCCGTAGTCGGCGAGGACGGTGACGATGGTGTGGCCGGGGCCGAGCTCGCGCGCCAGCCGGATGGCGCCGGCGATGTTGATGCCGGTCGAGCCGCCGACGCACAGCCCCTCCTCCTGCACCAGATCGAAGATGATCGGCAGCGCCTCCGCATCCGGCACCTGCCAGGAGAAGTCCGGGGTGAAGCCCTCGAGATTGGCGGTGATGCGGCCCTGGCCGATGCCCTCGGTGATCGATTCGCCCTCGGCCTTGAGCTCGCCGGTGGTGTAGTAGCTGTGGAGCGCGGCCCCGAGCGGGTCGGCGATGGCGATCTTGACGGCGTTGCTCTTCTCGCGCAGGCCCGCGGCGACGCCGGCCAGCGTGCCCCCGGTGCCGACGGCGGAGACGAAGCCGTCCACCTTGCCGTCCGTCTGCCGCCATATCTCCTGCGCCGTCGTCTCGATGTGGCCGTCGCGGTTGGCGACGTTGTCGAACTGGTTGGCCCAGATCGCACCCGAAGGCTCGCTCCTCGCCAGCTGCTCGGCCAGCCGGCCCGACACCTTCACGTAGTTGTTCGGGTTCTTGTAGGGAACCGCCGGCACCTCGATCAGCTCGGCGCCGAGCAGCCGGAGCGCGTCCTTCTTCTCCTGGCTCTGCGTCTCGGGGATGACGATCACGGTGCGGTAGCCGAGCGCCTTGGCGACCACGGTCAGCCCGATGCCGGTGTTGCCGGCCGTGCCCTCGACGATCACGCCGCCGGGGCGAAGCAGTCCCTTCTTCTCGGCATCGCGGATGATGAACAGGCCCGCCCGGTCCTTCACCGACTGGCCGGGATTCATGAACTCGGCCTTGCCGAGGATCTCGCAGCCGGTCTCCTCCGACGCGCGCCTGAGGCGGATCAGCGGCGTGTTGCCGATGACGTCGAGCACCGAAGCGGCCATGTCGATATTCCTTCGTCCTGTCGGGTTGCGCGAAACTAGAAACCGCCGGCCCCGCTTTCAAGGCCGGATTTTCTCATTTGCCGATGTCATGGTCTGTGATGGGGCTTGGCGTCGCGCGCCCACAGATAGATGAAGAGCGCGAGCCCCAGCGTGACGGCGTAGAATGAGAACAGCGCCGAATAGGCCACCGCCGGCTCGCCCGGAACCGTGGCGGAGGCCACCACCGCGCCCGAGCCGAACTGCATCAGCCCGACCGTGCCGATGGAGAAGAAGTTGAGGAGCGTGATGCCCCGCCCGGTCAGATGCGGCGGCAGGAAGGCGCGGCCATGCGCCATCATCAGCCCGAAGCTCGCCCCGCTGACGCCGATCACCACCATCATCATCGTCGTGGTGCCGACGCCGGCGACCGGGTTGACGGCGAGGAAGACGAGCGCGGCCAGCACCAGCGAGTTGCCGGCGAGGCTCACCCATTTGCGCGTGCGGAACAGCGTGTCGAGCGGCCCCCAGATGAAGTTGCCGGCCGACATGGCGAGCGCCATGAACAGCGTCGCCTGCCCGATGGCGAGCGCGTCGAGGCCGTAGACGTCGGCGAGATAGGGCCCGGCCCACAGGCCGCGGATGCCGCCGGCCGGCACGTAGTTCACCGCCACCAGCGGCAGGATCGGCCACAGCGCCCGGACGCGCATCAGCTCGAGATAGCCGGAAAAGCCGGTGCTGCCGCCCGTGTGCTTCGCCTGCTCGGGATCGCGCACGACGGCGAGGATCGACGCGGCGACCGCGACCGTGACCAGCCCCAGCCCCATCATCACCGGCCGCCAGCCATAGGCCTCGGCCGCGGCGGCGAGCGGGGACGCGCCGACGATGTTGCCGAGCGAGCCCAGCCCCATCATCCACGAGGTGAGCACCGCCAGCCGCGCCGGCGACCACGTATGCGCGAAGATGAACATCGACGCCATCAGCACCGGCGAGCAGCCGATGCCGATCAGCACCATGGCGGCCGTCACCATCCACGGCGCGCTCGCGATGGCGAAGAGGAACGCCCCGCCGCCGCCGCAGATGCCCAGCAGAAGCGCCGCGGTGCGCTTCGGCCCGTGGCGGTCGAGCCAGACGCCGACGAGGAACTGCGACAGCGCGAAGGCGATGAACCACGCGCCCGAGGCGATGGAGAGGTCGGTCTTGGTCGCGCCGAGGTCGGCGATGAGCGACGGGGTGAGCACCGCGAGGAACGCGCGGTAGAACTGCGACAGCATGTAGGCGATCGCGAGCGCCGCCAGTCCGGCCATGGGGCGTTTCCTGTCCCTTGTCGTTCTTCTGTGGACGGCCGAGGCCGACAGGACCGGATTAGACCATCGGGCCGGCCCGGGCAATTGGGCCAGCCCTGCTGTCCTTTAGACAGATGGCGTCAGGCCGCGACGCGGCCCCGCTGCGGCCGGCGCCTGCCGCGGAATGGCCGCTTCTGGCCCTGCTTCGCGCCGGCC
>JACZJD010000512.1 GCA_014860725.1 Aquamicrobium sp. | reverse complement strand
ATGCTGATCGAGGAATCGCCGCCCAGCACCTCGGTCGCCGCCGTGGTCATGTCGAGCGAATAGGCGGCGGTCGCCTCGCCCTGGAGGATCGCGACCTTGCCCGAGCCCTTGCCGCCGCCACAGGCCGCCAAGGTCTCCTCGGCGAGCATGCGGCCCATGCGCGGCACGTCGGCGCCGACATAGGCGTCGGTCAGCGTGTTCGAGGCCATGTTGACCTGGATGACCTTGATGCCGGAATCCATGGCCCGCTTCAGCTCGCGGGCGAGCAGCGTCGTCGTCGGGTTCTGGACGATGAGGATGTCCGGCTTCTCGTTGATGAGCGTGCTGACGGCCTGGAGCTGCACGTCCGACTTGAAGTTGGGGTCGCGGACGGTGAACTCGATGCCGTGGTTCTCGAACGAGTTCTTCATGACGCGGGTCCATTCGGACTCGAGCACGCCGAGCCAAACCGGCACCCAGGCGATCTTCTTGCCCTTTGTGGCCGCGGTGAAGCTGTCGAACAGGTCCTGCCGCGGGTCGGCGGCCTGGGCGCCGGTGGCAAGGCCGGCCGCGGCAAGGAACGCCGCGGACAGGCCCGCGACCAGCGTCTTGGCGATTGCGCTTCTTCTCGACATGGTTTCCTCCCTTGATGTCGAATGGCGGGGCGGCGTGATTGCGCGGCCGCCCTAGTCTCCCTGTTTCGCGGTCTCCTCGTCGCGCGGGTGGACGTAGCTGTCGAAGACGATGGCCACGAGCAGCACCGCGCCCTTGATGATGTTCTGCGTCTGGATATCGAGGTTCATGATGGTCATGGCGTTCAACAGCACGCCGATGAGCAGCGTGCCGGCGATGACGCTCAGCACGTTGCCGCGGCCGCCGACGAGGCTGACGCCGCCCAGCACCACCACGAGGATGACGTCGAAGATCATCGTCGATTCGGCGATCTGGAGATGGATCATCGAGGTCGAGGCGACCATGACCACGCCGCCGACATAGCCGATCGCCGCGCACAGCCCGTACTCGACCATGGTCAGCGGCCGCGTCGCAATGCCGCTGAGGCGGGCCGCCTGCGCATTGTCGCCATGGGCGTATATGAAGCGGCCGAGCACGGTCCGGGACAGGAAGAGATGCAGGAGCACCGCGCAGACCGCGAACACGATCATCGGGACGGGGACGCCGCCGGCGACCGTGCCGCCGAGGCGCTGGAACGCCTCGTTGCCCGGCTGGAGAAAGACCTGATAGTGCGGCACGACCAGCGCCCGCGTCACGCCCAGCGTCAAGAGGCTGGTGGCGAGCGTGGTGAAGAGCGGCGGGATCTCGATGACCGAGACCAGCCAGCCGTTCATGACGCCGATGGCGACGGCGAGCGCGAAGCCGGCGAGAAGCGCGACCGGCGTCGGCATGCCGGCATTGATGAGCGTGATGGCGATGGCGGCGGAGACGGCGAGCGTGGCGATCTGCGACAGGTCGATGCCGCGGCCGATGACCACGACCGCCATGCCGAGCGCCAGGATGCCGAGGATGGAAACGCCGCGCGCCAGCGTGAACAGGTTGCCGACGGTGAAGAAGCCGGGCAGGCCGATGGCGAGCGCGACGAAGATCGCCGCCGTCAGCGCCAGCACGATCGCCGCCTGGTCCGGCCGATAGTCCTTCCCCCCGGAATGCTGCTTTCCAGCGCTCATGGCCGTCGTTTTCTCCCTGCTGCGCTCTCCCCGGCGCGGCCCTCACGACATCCGTTGTATATTGCAGTTTATTTGTTATAACAAGCCCCAGGAGGAGGAACGCAATGCCGATGTCATCGACCCGTGACGCCGACATGCCCGGTGCGGGCCCCGGTACGAGCGCAGCCGGTACGGGCACAGCCACGCCCGGCACCCCCACGCCGGGGGCCGGCGCCTTCGGCGGCCAGATCACCCGCGACAGCCTCAGCCAGCAGGCCTATGTCGCCATCCGCCGCTCGCTGATGCGCAGCCGCCTGCGGCCGGGCCAGAAGCTGATCGTGCGACAGGTGGCCGACGAGCTCGGCATCAGCGTCACGCCGGTGCGCGAATCGCTGCTGAGGCTCGTCTCCGAGCACGCGCTCGACATGGACGACCGCGGCACCGTGATCGTGCCGGAGCTGTCGCTCGCTCGCTGCATCGAGATCCGCGACCTGAGGATGCTGGTCGAGGGCGAGGGTGCGGCCCGCGCCGCCGCGCGGGTCGCCGACGCCGACGTCGACCTGCTCCAGCGCATCCACGACCGCTACATGGCGATCGAGAGCGAGCAGGAATACGAGGCGGCGCTGGTCGAGAACGAGAACTTCCACTTCACGCTGTGCCGGCTCGCCGATTCGCCGGTGCTGTTCGGCATCGTCGAGAATCTGTGGATCCAGTTCGGCCCGCTCCTGTCCTACCTCTACGACGGCGACCGCCGCCCCTTCCACGGCCGCACCCATGGCCACCTTCTCGTCATCGACGCCCTGCGCAGGCGCGACCCGGACGCGGCGCGGCAGGCCATCGCGCAGGACATCCTGATCGGCGGGCAGGTCGTGGTCGAAAAGCTCTCGGCCAGGGACCGGGCCTGAGCGCGGGCGGCAAACGAGACGGTGAGGGGGAGACGGTGAAGAGGCTGCAGGATCGCTACTGGAGCGCGGAAGGACTGGGCGGGGCGCTGCGGGAGGAGGTGCATTTCGACGGCCGCCGCATGCTGTGCTACTCCGAGCGCCCGGCCGACCTCAACGCGCTCCTCGCCGACGTCGTCGCCCGCTTTCCCGACCGGCCGGCGACGGTCGAGGGCGCGACGCTGACCTATCGCGCGTTCGACGCCGCCGTGGCCGGTCTCGCCGCCGGCCTCGCCGCTCACGGCATCGGCAAGGGCGACCGCGTCGGCCTGTTCCTGTTCAACCGCTGGGAGTTCCTGGCGCTTGTCTTCGCCTGCGCCCGCCTCGGCGCGGTCGCCGTGCCCGTCGGCACGCGCCAGCGCCGCGCCGAGCTGGAGTTTCTGCTCGCCGATTGCGGCGTCAGTCTCCTCGTCTTCGACTACGACCTCGCCGACGCCGTGCCGGAC
>JACZJD010000511.1 GCA_014860725.1 Aquamicrobium sp. | reverse complement strand
GTAGCCTGCCGCGACATTGCCCGGATAGAGGCTGACGAGCTTGATGCCATGGCAGGGCGGGTTCTGCATCCGGCCGGGCATGATGCCCATCTTGTTGCCCCCACCGACCTCGACGACGGAGCGCAGCGGCAGCTCCGCCTCGCCGCGCGACACCGACGCCATGGCCGCGGCGACGACCTCGATCGCCGTCTCGGGCGGCAGCAGCGCCGCCACGTCCTCGTGCGAAAGAACGATCATCGCGCGCGCACCTCGCCCTCGCCCCATGCGGTGGAGCCGGCCGGAACGAGGCCGAGCTGCTCCTCCAGCAGCGCGGTATAGAGCGCCGGGCGCGCCACATAGGGGAAGTGGCCGCCGCTCTCGAAGCGGTAGGCGACGGACGGGTTCAGCCGCGCCCGCACCTCGTCGCGCATGAAGGGCGGGATCAGCGGGTCGTCGGCCGCTTCGACGGTGACGATGTGCTCGGTAGGAATGCCGACGGCGGGAAGCTCCGGCGCGCGCTTGATGCCGTTGAGGCGCGTGCGCAGCTCCGGCTCGGGGATGCGGCCGCCGACCTCGGCCAGAAGCAGGGCGACGAGATCGGCCTGCTCGGGGTGGCTTGCAGCCCAGGCGCGAAGCCCCTTGCCGAAGCCGTCGCGCAGCTCGCCGATCGGCCCGTTGTCGAGATCGGAGCTGTAGGGCGGCACCTGCCTGACGAGCGCGACCGAGCACAGCGTGTTGGCCGCGACGAGCCGCTCGACGCGGCCGGCGTGGACCGCGGCCATATATTGCGCGAGATAGCCGCCGAGCGAGGACCCCACCACCACTGCCTTGTCGATGCCGCGGTCGGTCATCAGCGCGGCGAGATCGCCGGCCCATTCGGCGACGCCGCCGGTGGCCGGATAGGTGACGGCAAGCACCCGCGCCCGTCCGCGCAGCGCCTCGATCTGCTGCCAGAAGATGTCGCCGCGGCCGAGCGTGCCGGGGATGATGAGCAGCGCCGGCCCCACCCCGCCCGTATCGACCACGCCCCATTCGCGGCCGGCGACGACGACGCGCTCCTCGGGATTCTCTGCGGCGAAGCGGTCTCTCGAAGCGATCAGGGCATTGGTCATGCGAAGGGGTCTTCCACTTTCGGCCAGTAGTCCGGCGCGCGGTTTCGATAGGGGATGTTGGCGTAGTCGGGGGTGATCGAGCCCGGCGTGGCGACGTGGATCACCTCCGCGGCGATCGGTGCGAAGCCGGCGTGGAAGTGCTGAGAGGATTTCACGCAGACGAGCTTGCGCGCCGCAAGGTCGATGCCGAGGCCGGTATAGGCCTCGGGGTAGAAGGTCTGGGTGCGCAGGTCGTTGACGACGATGTCGATGCTGCCGCAGGCGAGCCACGCCATATGGCCGAGCGGGATCGGCAGGTCGCCGAAGCGCTGGGTCAGGTCCGAGGCGAGCCGCTTCACCGTCACCTCAAGATCGAGCGGATTGCCCGACATCGGGCCGTGCTTGCCGCCGAGGCGCAGGTTGAGCGTCGCGCCCTCGCCGGCCTCGCGGCAGATGCGCATCGCCATCGGGTCCCAGAAGATGCCGACCACGGCGCTGTCGATGCCGCGTTTCAGGATCGCGTCGAGCAGGAAGGTGGCGTCACCGGGCGCGCCGCCGCCGGCATTGTCGGCGACGTCGGCGAGCACGACGGGGCCCGAAGGGTTGGCGAGCGCCCTGTCGAGCGCGGTCTCGATGTCGGGATGCGGCCGGTTGAGGCCGTGGCGGATGGAAAACAGCTCCTGCGCCAGCTCGGCGGCGACCGCCTCGGCCTTTTCCGCATCGCCGTCGCAGATGACGAGACTGCGCGCGCCGGTGCGCGGATGGTCGCCCCACGGAAAGCCGTGGATCAGCGAGGCGGAAAGCACGCCGTCCTTACCCTCGCGCGCGCTCATCGCATCGACAAAGCCGCGCATCGGCTCGTAGGGCGTGTGCATGGCGCAGACGATGCCGCAGTCGCGGTCGCGCATTACCGGCCTGATCCTGCCTTCCGCCGCCTCGGCGGCGAGCCGGAACAGGTCGCGGGCGCGCTCCGGCACGTCGACATGCGGATATTCCTTGTAAGGAACGAGCAGCGTCGCCCGTTCGAGCATCATGTCGGTCAGGTGCGAATGCGGGTCGAGCAGGCCGCCGATCACTGCCCTGTCGCCGGCGATCTCGCGGCAGCGAGCGATCAGGTCGCCCTCGCAATCGTCGTAGCCGTCGGCGATCATCGCGCCGTGCAGCGCGAGCAGCACGACGTCGACCGGCATCGCGGCGCGCAGGCCGTCGAGGATCTCGTCGCGCAATGCCTCGTAGGTGGCGCGCACGGTCGGGCCGGCCGGCTGGGCCACGGCCATCAGCCCTTCGGCGACCTCCCAGCCCTTTTCGGTCGCGGCCTGACGCCAGATGTGTAGCGGCGCGGTCCAGTATTGCAGCGGCTTGCTGGTGGTGTCGCCGTGGTCGATGCCG
>JACZJD010000510.1 GCA_014860725.1 Aquamicrobium sp. | reverse complement strand
GTGCGGCCGATCGCCTCCACGCTTTCGAGGTCGGCGAAATGCAGCCGCGAGGAGAAGTGGCTGTCGCGCTCCATGGCCGTGCCCTCGCCGGCCAGCACGCTGACCGAACGCGAGAAGCGCGTCGCCATGTAGTGGCCGAGGAAGCCGTGCGAGGTGGCGAGCACCAGCCCGCCCATGCCGACGGACGCGCTCGCGCCGCCGGAATTGGTGACGCCGGGGACGGCGAGCGCGGCCGCCTCCATGGCCAGCGCATCCTCGCGCAGGCGCTCGGGCGAGATCCCGGTGGGGTCGAACAGGTCGAGGTCGGCGATCTCGCGCGCCAGGCGCGAGGCGTCGGCCAGCCGCTCGTGCGGGTCCTCGGGCGAGACCCTGGCCATGGCCACGGCGCGTTCGGCGAACGTCGCGGGGTCGGGCGTGCCGTTGGCCGAGACGCTGGCCGAACGCTGCCCGACGAAGACGCGCAGCGAGACGTCGTCGCTTTCGGCGGCGCCCGTGTTCTCGACCTTGCCGAGCCGCACCGACACGCCGGTCGAGCGCGAGCGCACGGCGACCGCATCGGCGGCATCCGCCCCGGCGCGGCGCGCTGCCTCGACCAGCCGCGCGACGAGATCGGCGAGGCTGGCGGAATCGATCGGCTGGCTCATGAAATGCTCTGGTCCTGCGAGGTGTGCGGCCTGTACGGCCCTGCGCCTCATCTATGACCGCGGCAGCGGCGATGCAATGGTTGCGGGCGCCGCAGCCGCGCCTGCCGGCAGCACGACAGCACCGATCCGCCTGCCGGCGGCCGGTGCGAAAGCGAATCGGGAAAGATCAGCCGAGGGGCTCGCCGTCCCAGTCCTGGGCCGGGGAAACCTGGGCCGGGGAAGCCGGCGGCCGGACCCAGGTGTCGGAGAGCCGTTCGCGCCTCTCCTTCTCCCGGCGCTCGCGGTCCGCGCGCTCGGAACCGGACAGCCGCAGGACGCCCCACGGGGTCCACAGCTCGACCCTCTTGTCTTGAAACGACGTCTGCGAACCACGCGGTTTCATCGCCGCTACCTCCCGTTTCCCCCAATTTGCCGGGACGATTGTGGCAATCTTCGGTCACGATGCGTTAAAGTTCTGTAACGGCCGGTGAGCGGGGCGGAAACGGCGTTACGGACGGCCTTCCGCTTGCCCGGACGCGGCGCGCTCCACCGCCGCGTCGATCGCCCGCTTCATCTCCTCGCGCAGCGAGGCGGTGCCCTCCAGCACGCGGTCGACCTTGAGGAAGTCGAGGACGCGGAACTGCGACACGGGCGGGCGCAGGAGGATGTGCGGCCGCGACTGCCGCAGCTTCAGCTCGATGATCGATTCCATCATGATCTGGCTCGCCCCCATCAACAGGTCGATGGAGGTCGGCCGGCCGAGCGGGTCGCCGGTCGGCAGGCCGACCACGTCGATGGCGATGACGATGTCGGCCTTGCCGCGAAGCAGATCGAAGGGCACGGGGTTGGCGATGCCGCCGTCGATGAGGATGCGGCCGTCGTGGCTGACCGGGCGGAAGAGGGCCGGCAGCGCCGCGGAGGCCGCCAGCGCCAGGAAGAGGTCGCCCTGTGAGAACACCCGCTCGGCATTGCCGTAGAAATCCGTCGCCGTGACCTGAAGCGGGATCTTCAGTTCCTCGAAGCGGGCGGGGACCGCCTCCGGCATGAAGGCATGCAGGATGCGGCCGATGTCGAACTGGCCGATGCGGATGCCGCCGGCCATCAGCTCGCCGACGCTGCGCGGAAAGCTGCGCCACATGCGCGCCGCCGCCTCGCCCCGGTTGGACAGCACCGCCCGGGCGTGCTCCTCGATGTCGCGGCCGGTCATGCCGGCGGCCATGCCGGCGCCCATCATCGCGCCGATGGACGAGCCGGAGATCGCCGCGGGGCGGATGCCGCCGGCCATCAGCTCGCCGACGCTGCGCGGAAAGCTGCGCCACATGCGC
>JACZJD010000509.1 GCA_014860725.1 Aquamicrobium sp. | reverse complement strand
GCCCTCGTTCAGCTCGTCGCGCCAGATGATGATGGCCTGGAAGGTCAGCGGGCTCTCGCACAGGCCCGCGATCATGGTCTCGCGGCCGGCCTCGATGCGCTTGGCGATGGCGATCTCGCCCTCGCGCGACAGAAGCTCGACGGAGCCCATCTCGCGCAGATACATGCGCACGGGGTCGTCGGTGCGGTCGGTCGGCTCCTTCTTGGTGACGGCGGCGGCGATCGCCGTGCCGGCGGATTCCGTCAGGTCGCCCGGCTCGTCGTCGCTGTCGCCGGCATCGTTGTCGACTTCCTCTCCGGCCTCGTCCTCCTCGACGACGTTGATGCCCATGTCGGACAGCATCGCCATCGTGTCCTCGATCTGCTCGGAGGTCACTTCCTCGGACGGCAGCACCGCGTTGAGCTCGTCCATGGTGACGTAGCCGCGCTTCTTCGCGAGCTTGATCATCTTCTTGACGGCGTCGTCGGAAAGATCGAGAAGGGGGCCGTCGGTCGTGCCCTCGCGTTCGGTTTCGACCTCTTCCTTCTCTTTTGTCGCCATGTCGTCGTCTTTCTCCAAGCGGCTGAAGCTTCATCGAGGGGTGAAGGCTATGCGCAGCGGGACCGGAACCGTTCGCGCCATGCCCGCGATAGCCGCTTCTGCCTTAATTCCCGATTAACCCTGACATCCCTGGATATATGGCGGGCTCCCCGACCCGTCCAACCATAGGCTGCAAATTGTTGACGCCGGCTCATGTCCTGCCCCATGCCGGCGTTCGTCATCGTCCTGATTCCGTCATTCGGACGGAAGGTCAAGCGGTCAAAGCTGATTCGGCAAGAAAAAGCGAATCAATTGCGCTTCGGCCGCCCTTCGCCGGCTTGTCGCTTCACCATCGGCCTATGTAGGAAGCCTTCCGGTTTCTGCAAGGGAACCTCTCGCCGCACCCGGCCACACGAACTCCACCAGAAGGCAGGCCGCGAGCGCCGCGCCGACGAAGATCGGGACGCACAGCAGCCACATATTGACGCCGGCGATGCCCGTCAGGAAGACGGCGGGCAGGAAGAACGGCACCGCCCCGAGCGGATGCGCCGCCGCAACGCCGGCAAGGCGCGACAGCCGGCACCAGCCGCCCTCCAGCAGTCGCCGCCAGACGAGCCCGGTGAAGACCGCCGGGCAGATCCCGACGATATAGGAGAACGCGACGGCGGTGCCCGACAGGCCCGCGGGCATGCCACCGGACGCGACGAGCAGCGCGAGGAAGGTGAGCAGCGGCAGCGCGAGCGCGAACACGAGAACCGCCCTGCGCCCCCGCGCCTCCATCGCTACACCCGCCCCGACGACACGCCGAAGCCGTCGACCAGCGCTTCCAGCCGCTCCAGGCTGGCGATGTCGAGATTGATCTCGGCGATCGCCTGGAGCAGCCGGGTCGAGGCGTCCTCCTCGCCGCTCTCCACCGCCTCGGCAAGCTCGCTCTGCAGGCTGCGCCGCTGGCGCATGAGCTCGCTCGCCCGCGCCTGCAGCGCCACCGTCTGGGAGAACGCCTCTCTCGCGTCCTCGGCGGAAGCCTGTTCGAGCACGGGCCACAGCCCGAGCCCGCGGCAGTGGCGCACCGCCCTCTCCCACAGCCCGTCCAGCTCCTTCGCCGCCAGCGCTGCGACCAGCGCCTGCCGCTCGTGGAGAACGCCGTGCGCGATGGCGTCGAGGAGCGCGCCATGCAGCCGCTTCAGCTCGGGATGCGCCGGGTTCATCTCCTCGAAGGCGTCGAAATAGTCGTCGAGCAGGGCCGGATGGTTGACCATGGCGACCAGCATCGCCGTCTCGCGCAGCGGCAGCG
>JACZJD010000073.1 GCA_014860725.1 Aquamicrobium sp. | reverse complement strand
AGCGACTTCTCGACCGCCTGCTTGGCGATGCGGATGGTGTTCTTGCGGCGGCCGTAGAAACCCTTGGCCTGGGCGAGAACCTTCTTGTGCTTGGCGTGGGCGGTAACGCCCCTCTTCACGCGTGCCATGTCATGATCTCCTTAAACTCGTATCCAAACCGGCTCAGAGGCCGCCGCCGTTGGGCAGGAAGTAGGTCACGACCTTCTTGGCATCGGGTTCGGCCAGAACCATCGTGCCGCGGGCGTCGCGAATGAACTTGTTGGAACGCTTGATCATGCCGTGGCGCTTGCCGGCAGCGGCGGACTTCACCTTGCCGGTGCCGGTGATCTTGAACCGCTTCTTGGCGGCCGACTTGGTCTTCATCTTGGGCATTTTGCTTTCCTTTCCGAGGTCCCCGTCGTGCCTTCAGCACTCCACGCCTCTTGTTTCCTCGCGCTCCCGGCAAGTTCGCTGTCGCTCACGCCTCCGCGGGGGCGGCCGATGCCGGCCGACGCGCGGTCGCGCTTGCCTCGCTGTCGCTCGGTTCGCGTCTCTTTGTCATTGCTTCGGGCCGACCAAGCCCGAAAAGCATAGGAAACCGCCACGGCATGCCCTGCCGGGCGGCTCTCTGAACGCGCGCTATATACCGGCGCGCGGATAAAAGCGCAACAGGCTGCGCGCGGAACGGAAAGCCGGCTCCGAAGCGGCTATTTCGGAGCCAGGACCATCATCATCTGGCGGCCTTCGAGCTTCGGCTCGGCCTCGACCTTGGCGATCTCGCCGACCTCTTCGCGGACGCGGTTGAGAAGCTGCATGCCGAGCTCCAGATGCGCCATCTCGCGGCCGCGGAAGCGCAGCGTCAGCTTGACCTTGTCGCCGTCGTCGAAGAAGCGGCGCACGGCCTTCATCTTGGTCTCGTAATCGTGGTCGTCGATGTTGGGACGCATCTTGATCTCCTTGATCTCGATGGTCTTCTGGCGCTTGCGCGCCTCGGCGGCCTTCTTCTGGCTCTGATATTTCATCTTGCCCAGATCGGCGATCTTGCACACGGGCGGCTGCGCCGACGGCACGATCTCCACCAGATCCAGGCCCGCTTCCTCGGCCATGGCCAGCGCCTGGCTGGTTGCGACGACGCCGTGATTCTTGCCTTCGGCGTCGATGAGCTGAACCTGCGGGACGCGAATCTCCTGGTTGGAACGCGGTCCTTCCTTCACAGGTGCAGCGGCTTTGAACGGTCTGCGAATGGTCGTAATCTCCTCGAATGGTTGAGTCCGGTGCGACGGCGCATGCACGCCGCGGCCATGCCGCGCGCATGCGGGCACAGTCAATAGCACAGCAGCGGAAAAGAATCACGGGCCTCGTGAAGACGAGCGTGCAGGATACGGCCTTTTCTTCGGGTGCACGGCCGTGCCATCACCCCATGACGGACCGAAGATAGGAGGCGATGCGCGCAATGTCCACCGACCCCGATTTCATCACCCCCGAGTTCATCACGGTCGCGGGCGCGCGCATCGCCGTGCGCCGCCGCGCGGGTGCTGCGCCCGGCGCGGTCTGGCTGGGCGGCTTCCGCTCCGACATGACGGGCACCAAGGCCGAGGCGCTCGACGGCTGGGCAGCGGCGAACGGCCGCGCCTTCGTCCGCCACGACTATTCCGGCCACGGCGAATCGGGCGGCGCGTTCCGCGACGGCACCATCTC
>JACZJD010000508.1 GCA_014860725.1 Aquamicrobium sp. | reverse complement strand
CGTCTCCATCGAGGCCGGCAAGATCGCCTCCGAGGGCCTCGGCGAGGTGCAGGAGATGATCGACATCTGCGACTTCGCGGTCGGCCTCTCCCGCCAGCTCTACGGCCTCACCATCGCCACCGAGCGCGCCGGCCACCGCATGATGGAGACCTGGCACCCGCTCGGCGTCGTCGGCATCATCTCGGCCTTCAACTTTCCGGTGGCGGTGTGGTCGTGGAACGCCGCGCTCGCGCTCGTCTGCGGCGACGCCATCGTCTGGAAGCCGTCGGAAAAGACGCCGCTGACCGCGCTCGCCACCCAGGCCATCCTCGATCGCGCCATCGCCCGCTTCGGCGATGCGCCGGCCGGGCTGTCGCAGCTCCTGATCGGCGGCCGCGAGGTCGGCGAGGCGCTGGTCGACAACCCGAAGGTCGCGCTCGTCTCGGCCACCGGCTCGACACGCATGGGCCGCGAGGTCGGGCCGCGGCTGGCGAAGCGCTTCGCGCGCTCGATCCTCGAGCTCGGCGGCAACAATGCCGGCATCGTCTGCCCCTCGGCCGATCTCGACATGGCGCTGCGGGCCATCGCCTTCGGCGCCATGGGCACGGCCGGCCAGCGCTGCACCACGCTGCGCCGCCTCATCGTCCACGAGAGCGTCTACGACACGCTCGTGCCGTGCCTGAAGAAGGCCTATGAGAGCGTTTCGGTCGGCAATCCGCTCGAGACCCCGGCGCTGGTCGGCCCGCTGATCGACAAGGCCGCCTACGACGCCATGCAGAAGGCGCTGGAGGCCGCCAGGGCCGAGGGCGGCACCGTCACCGGCGGCGGTCGCGTCGCCGAGGCCGGCAAGGACACGGCCTATTACGTGCGCCCGGCGCTGGTCGAGATGCCGAAGCAGGCCGGCCCGGTGCTGGAGGAGACCTTCGCGCCGATCCTCTACGTCATGAAGTACCGCGATTTCGACGAGGCGATCGCGCTGCACAATGCGGTGGCGGCGGGCCTGTCCTCCTCGATCTTCACGCTCGACCTGCGCGAGGCCGAGCGCTTCCTGTCGGCCGAGGGCTCGGACTGCGGCATCGCCAACGTCAACATCGGCACCTCGGGCGCCGAGATCGGCGGCGCGTTCGGCGGCGAGAAGGAGACCGGCGGCGGCCGCGAATCCGGCTCCGACGCGTGGAAGGGCTACATGCGCCGCGCCACCAACACGGTGAACTACTCGACCGCGCTGCCGCTGGCGCAGGGCGTGTCCTTCGACATCGAGTAGGCGGCCGTGAGCGTGCGTGCCGACATCGGGGAGGCGGGCTTCCGCCCCGCCTCCCGCATAGCCGCCGTCGGCGTCTCGCGCATCCTGCAGATCGGGGCGCGCGCCGCGGCCATGAAGCGCGAGGGGCGCCCGGTCATCGTCCTCGGCGCGGGCGAGCCGGATTTCGACACGCCCGACTTCGTCAAGGAGGCGGCCAAGGCCGCCATCGACCGCGGCGACACCAAATACACCGCGCTCGACGGCACGCCGGAGCTGAAGCAGGCCATCGCCCGCAAGTTCGCGCGCGAGAACGGCGTCGCCTACGGCGCGGACGAGATCACCGTCTCGGCCGGCGCCAAGCAGATCCTGTTCAACGCCTTCATGGCCACGCTCGACGAAGGCGACGAGGTCGTCATCCCGACGCCTTACTGGACATCTTATTCCGACATCGTCGCGGTGGCGGGCGGCAGGGCGGTGCTGGTTCCGTGCAGCGCGGAAGCCGGCTTTCGCCTCACCGCCGCCCAGCTCGACGCCGCGATCACGCCGCGGACGCGCTGGGTGCTCCTGAACTCGCCGTCGAACCCCTCCGGCGCGGCCTATGGCGAGGCCGGCTGCCGGCCTCTGCTCGACGTGCTGCTCAGGCATCCGCATGTCTGGCTGATGGTGGACGACATCTACGAGCACATCGTCTACGACGATTTCCGCTTCGTCACGCCGGCCGCCATCGAGCCGCGGCTGAAGGCGCGCACGCTGACCGTCAACGGCGTCTCCAAGGCCTATGCCATGACCGGCTGGCGCATCGGCTTCGCCGGCGGGCCGAAGCCGCTCATCAAGGCGATGGCGGTGATCCAGAGCCAGTCGACCTCCTGCCCGTCCTCGGTCAGCCAGGCGGCCGCGCTTGCCGCGCTCGACGGGCCGCAGGATTTCCTCGCGGAACGCCGTGACAGCTTCCGCCGCCGGCGCGACCTCGTCGTCGCCGCGCTCAACGCCATCGACGGCATCGCCTGCCGCGTGCCCGAAGGGGCGTTCTACACCTTCGCCGACTGCTCCGGCCTGCTCGGCCGCGCGACGCCCGCGGGCAAGGCGATCGGCAGCGACGACGATGTCGCCGACTACCTGCTGGAGGAAGCGGAAGTCGCCGTGGTGCCGGGCTCGGCCTTCGGCCTGTCGCCCTTCTTCCGCATCTCCTACGCCACCGGCGAGGCCGAGCTCGCCGAAGCGATGCGCCGCATCGCCGCTGCCTGCGCCCGGCTTTCCTGACCCGGAAGGGGAAACGCGCGGGTCTTTGACATGCCTCAAACAGAAGAAGCATCGCGGCTGCTAGTTTCTCTCCACCGTCATGACTGACATGGCGGCAGGATGCCGAGGATGGTCGACGCAAGGAAAAGTCTGGCGAGATGGGTGCGCATTCTCTGCACCTTCGCCCTGCTTTGCATCGGTTTCGCGCACCAGCCTCCGGTGGTCGGGGCGTATGCCGCCTCGCAGGTCGACCTCGCGCAATATGCCTTTCCCGATGGCTCCCTGCCGGTTCTCTGCCTGCCGGATGCCGACAGCGATTCCGGCGACGCGACGGGCTCCGGCGGCGGCTGCGCCGCCTGCCGCCTGAGCGCCGGCCTCATCCTTCCCGCGCCGGCCGACATGGCC
>JACZJD010000507.1 GCA_014860725.1 Aquamicrobium sp. | reverse complement strand
CCTTGATGACCGTGCGGCCGATCCGCGAGCTGAGGATCGCGAGCCGCACGGAGAAATCCGCGCTCGCCTTCGCGGAGCATGCGCGGCAGCGCCACCCGCAGCTCGCCGTCGGCCTCGCCGGCACGGATGTCGAGGCGGCGGTGAGGGATGCCGACATCGTCTGCACCGTCACCAGCGCGCCGGCGCCGGTGCTGCGCGGCGCATGGATCGCGCCCGGCACGCATCTCAACGTCGTCGGCGCCTCGATCCCGTCGAAGCGCGAGGTGGACGACGAGACGGTGCTGCGCGCGCGCGTCTTCGTCGACTACCGGCCCTCGACCTTCGCGCAGGCGGGCGAGATCGTGGACATGATCGCGGCCGGCCGCATCGGGCGCGAGCACGTCGTCGCCGAGATCGGCGAGGTGATCGACGGCACGGCGAAGGGCAGGCGCGGGGCGGACGAGATCACGCTCTACCGCTCGCTCGGCATCGCGGCGCAGGACCTCGCCTGCGCCTATCACTGCTGGGAAGCGGCGGGGAAGGCCGGGCGGGGCGTCGCCGTCCGGCTCTGATTGCCCGCTTACGCAGCTTTGGCGGCCAATGTGCCGAGCGCCTGCGAGAGGTCGGCGACGATGTCCTCGACCTCTTCCAGCCCGACCGACAGGCGGATCAGCCCTTCCGGGATGCCGTGCGCGGCGCGCTCCTCGGGCGTGTAGGTCGAATGCGTCATGGTCGCGGGGTGCTGGACCAGGCTTTCCGTGTCGCCGAGCGACACCGCGCGGCGCACGAGCTCGACGCGGTTCATCATTGCGCGGCCGGCCTCCAGCCCGCCCCTCAGCTCGAAGGCGATCATCGCGCCGAAGCCGGGCATCTGCTTCCGGGCGAGCGCGTGCTGCGCGAAGCTCTCCAGCCCCGGATAGTGGACCTTCGCCACGGCCGGATGCGCCTCCAGCATGCGCGCCACGGTCATGGCGCTCTGGCAGTGCCGCTCCATCCTCAGCTTCAGCGTCTTCAGGCCGCGCAAGAGCAGCATGGCGTTGAACGGCGCCATCACCGCGCCGGTCATGTCCTTCATGCCGCAGAGCCGCACCTGCGCCATGTCCTGCGCCGAGCCGACCGCGATGCCGCCGACGAGGTCGCCGTGGCCGCCCATATATTTCGTCGCCGAATGCACGACGATGTCGGCCCCGTGCTCGATCGGGCGCGTCAGGACCGGCGTGGCGTAGGTGTTGTCCACCACGACCCGCGCGCCGTGCGCCTTGGCGGCCGACGCGACGGCCTCGATGTCGACCAGCCGCATGTTGGGGTTCGCCGGGGTCTCGAAATAGACGATCTTCGTCCTTGGCGAGAGCGCTGCACGCACCGCCTCCGGGTCGGTCATGTCGGCATGGGTGACGGTGATGCCGAACTTCGTCAGCCCGTGATGGAAGAAGGCGAAGGTGCAGCCGTAGAGCGTCTTGTCGGTGACGATCTCGTCGCCGGGCGCAAGGAACGTCCACAGCACGGCGGTGATCGCGCCCATGCCGGAAGCGAGCGCCAGCCCGGCCTCGGCGCCTTCGAGGTCGGCGGCGCGGCGCTCGAGAAGGTCGTTGGTCGGGTTGGAGACGCGCGAGTAGAAATAGCCGGGCGTCTCGCCGGCGAAGATCGCCGCGCCGGCTTCCGCGCTGTCGAAGGCGAAGGTCGAGGTCAGGTGGAGCGGAGGCGTGAGCGCGCCCTGGTTTTGCATCGGGTCATGGCCGAGATGGATGGCGCGGGTGGCGAAGCCGGCCGGGCGATGCGGATTCATGGCGAGAACTCCCCTTCATGTGTCGATTGGGGCAACCATCGCACGAGGCCGCTGGCAGGTGCTGTCGAAAGATGCCACTATCAGCATCTAAAATGGCATGATTAGCTAGAGAGCAGGCGAATGAAGGAAATGGATGCCAAAGATTGGCAGATCGTCCGCGAATTGCAGCAGGACGGGCGCCTGACCAACCAGGAGCTCGCCGCCCGCGTGAACCTGTCGCCGTCGCCCTGCCTGCGCCGCGTGCGCCTTTTGGAGGAGGCGGGCGTCATCACCGGCTATTCCGCCGATGTCGATCCGCGCGCCTGCGGCCTCAACATCACCGCCTTCATCCGCATTGCGCTCCAGCGCCACGAACGCGACGCCGTCGCGCAGTTCGAGGACGCCGTCCGCCGCATCGACGAAATCCTCGACTGCTACCTTTTGACCGGCGAGGCCGACTACATGCTGCGCGTGGTGGTCGCCGATCTCGACGAGTACGAGCGCTTCGTGCGCAGGCGCCTGCACGCCATTCCCGGCATCAGCTCGATGAAGACCAGCCTCGTCTACGGCACGGTCAAGTCGTCGCGGGTGTTTCCGCTCCTGCGCGGCTGAAAGCGAAAGGCCCGGCGTCGCCGCCGGGCCTTTCCTGTCCGTCGAGCCTGCGGGCCGCGTCAGTCGTTGGCGCGCACGCCCACACCGAGCGACTTGGTCAGCTCGATCGGCGTGGTCATCGCGGTCGCCATGATCAGCGCGAACGGCACCGGCTGGGCGGGCTTCGCGGAGATCGTCAGGTTCTGCGGGTCGTCGAGGAACGCCGACACCGCCTGCGTGGCCTGCGTCGTCAGCTCGGGATTGTTGAGCTGCGCCAGCGCGAACGGCACCACGGCCTTGGCCTGATTGGCCACGTCCGCCGGCTTCATGCCCTGGTTGCCGGCCACGAACTCCAGCACCTTGCCGGTGAGCGAGTCGTCGGAGAAGGCGATCTCGGCTTCGTGGAAGGTGAGCTGCTGCAGCAGGCCGAGGATGGCCAGCCCCTGCGCGGAGTTGTCGCCTTCCGGGCTCTGCTCCATCTGCTTCTGAAGCTCGCGCAGCGAGGCCATCAGCGCAGGCGTGGCGCCGCCGAGGTCGAAGGTGAAGCCGATCGTGCCCGCCTCCACGACGGTCATGTCGTACTGCGTCAGCGTGAAACGACCGTCGGAGGTGTTCCAGCTTCCCTCCATCTCGAAATAGCCTTCGATCTGGTCGTAGCCGAGCGCCTTGAGGACGGCGAGCTGGTTCTGGTCCTCCATCAGCGACATGTCGAGGGTGAAGCTTTCCGCCGCGCCGGAAAACGCCATCGGCGTGTCCCTGTCGGGCTCGGTGGACTCGAAATGCATGTCGCTCAGCGTGAAGACCTCGGTGCCGCCGAGGTTCAGGCTGATGCTGTCGATGGTCGCGGTCTCGCAGAACAGGAAGCCGCCATAGACGTCGTACATCGCCTCGTCGGCTAGGACCACATTGCCCATCTCGACGTTGCGGATGTAGAACGCCACGCCGTCCTCGTCGTTGGTGGCGGTGAAATAGGGCAGCGTCATGCTGTCGATCCGGATGCCCTTGTCGTCGCGCGACACGCCGGTGAGCTCGATGTCGCCGATGGGCGCCATCGCTTCCTCGTTGCCGGCGCGGACGCCGACCAGCACGCCATCCGAGCCGTTGACCTCGACACGGTCCCATTCGATCCGGAAGCCCTGGTCGTCGGCATAGGCCTTGAGGCGCTCGGCGGCTTCCTCGACCTCCTGCGCCGAGGCGGCGGCCAGCGGCAGCGAGGCGAGAAGCGCCGCGGCGGCGATACGGATGTGCATGCGCAATGCGGTCATTTGGCGTTCCCTGTGGTGCGGCGCTGTGGTGCGGTTGTGTCCTTCCCGCAAACCCCATCGGCCAGGATGAGGACCAGAGAATGACGCGGCGGCAAGATTGACGCTTTTCCCGCAAAAGGCAAATCAATCCTCCCCGCGGGCTGCGGTCATGGTTTCCCGTTTGCGTCCTCCATGCGGGTGTAAACAACCGATTCGCGGACTTGCCCCGAATCGCCGGCTCCAGTAACCGGAATCCATGGGAAAAGAGCTTGTTCCGCCCGGCGCCGGCGGCGGCGACCACATCGAGCCGGTCGATCTGCGGCAGGCGCTCGAAGAGCGCTACCTCGCCTATGCGCTGTCGACCATCATGCACCGTGCGCTGCCGGACGTGCGCGACGGGCTGAAGCCCGTGCACCGGCGCATCATGCACGCCATGCGGCTCCTGCGGCTGAACCCCGATCAGGGCTTCGCCAAATGCGCCCGCATCGTCGGCGAGGTGATGGGCAAGTTCCATCCGCACGGCGACCAGTCGATCTACGACGCGCTGGTGCGCCTCGCGCAATCGTTCTCTGTGCGCTATCCGCTGGTCGACGGGCAGGGCAATTTCGGCAACATCGACGGCGATAACGCCGCGGCCATGCGCTACACCGAGGCGCGCATGACCGAGGTGGCGACCGCGTTGCTGGAGGGCATCACCGAGGATGCCGTCGATTTCCGCCCCACCTACAACGAGGAGGACGAGGAGCCCGTCGTCCTGCCGGGCGCCTTTCCGAACCTCCTTGCCAACGGCTCGTCCGGCATCGCCGTCGGCATGGCGACCTCGATCCCGCCGCACAACATCGCCGAGCTGTGCCGCGCCGCGCTCCACCTGATCGACTACCCCGACGCGCAGGTCGAGGACCTGATGAGCCGCGAGCCGGCCGAGGACCCCGACGAGAACAAGGTGAGGGGCCCCGACTTCCCGACCGGCGGCGTCATCGTCGATTCCTTCGACACCATCCTCGAAGCCTACAGGACCGGCCGCGGCTCGTTCCGCACCCGCTCGAAATGGCACACCGAGGATCAGGGCCGCGGCACGTGGCAGATCGTCGTCACCGAGATTCCCTACGGCGTGCAGAAATCGCGGCTGGTCGAGAAGATCGCCGAGTTGCTTCTCGCCCGCCGCCTGCCGCTGCTGGAGGACGTGCGCGACGAGTCGGCCGAGGACATCCGCCTCGTTCTGGTGCCCAAGAGCCGCAGCGTCGATCCGGCGATCTTGATGGAATCGCTGTTCAAGCTGACCGAGCTGGAGGCCCGCTTCCCGCTCAACATGAATGTGCTGTCGCGGGGCAAGGTGCCGGGCGTCCTGTCGCTGAAGCAGGTGCTGCAGGAATGGCTGGAGCACCGTAAGGACGTGCTCGTCCGCCGCTCGCGCCATCGCCTGGGCGAGATCGACCGGCGGCTCGAGATCCTCGGCGGCTATCTAGTCGCCTATTTGAACATCGACGAGGTCATCCGCATCATCCGCGAGGAGGACGAGCCCAAGCCGGTGATGATGGCGCGCTGGGACCTGACCGACCTTCAGACCGAGTCGATCCTCAACATGCGCCTCAGGGCCCTGCGCAAGCTGGAGGAGTTCGAGATCCGCAAGGAGTTCGACGCGCTCACGGCCGAGAAGGCGCAAATCGAGGCGCTGCTCGCCTCCGAGGGCAAGCAGTGGAAGACCATCCGCTGGGAGGTGGAGAAGCTGCGCGACCGCTTCGGCTCGCATACGCCGCTCGGCCGCCGTCGCACCCAGTTCGCCGATGCGCCCGAACACGACGAGGAGCACATCCAGCAGGCGATGATCGAGCGCGAGCCGGTGACGGTCGTGGTCTCCGAGAAGGGCTGGCTCAGGGCGTTGAAGGGCCATCTCTCCGATCTGTCCGCGCTCTCCTTCAAGGAGGGCGACGGCCTCAAGCTCGCCTTTCACGCCCAGACCACGGACAAGATCCTCGTCTTCACGACGGGCGGAAAGTTCTACACCATCGGCGCCGACCGGCTGCCGGGCGGGCGCGGCCACGGCGAGCCGATCCGCATCATCGTCGACATGGAGAACGACCAGGACATCGTCACCGCCTTCGTGCACGA
>JACZJD010000506.1 GCA_014860725.1 Aquamicrobium sp. | reverse complement strand
GTCCGCAGTGGCCATGGCGCCTGCCCCGGGCATCGGCATCCAGCATTTCAGTTCGGGCTCGGCATAGGCGACGATCAGGCCGGGGTGCGAATCGGCGGCGCGCCAGCCTTCCATGCCGTAGCGGTCGGCCTTGGCCCAGTAGGCCATGTCGACCTCGGCCGGCCCCTGCTCCACGGGCCGCGTCGTCACCAGGATGCGCGTGCCGTCGCGCGGCGCCGTCCGCATCGGCCGCCAGCCGTCCGCTTCTGCCATGCCTTCCTCCTCGATCGCCGCCACGGCATCACCTTAACGCAGCGGCGGGGAGGATCAAACGGGGGAAGCGCGCGCCGTCACGCGGCGTCTCGTTCCCTTCTCTCGCAAGGGTAGAACGAAAGAGGCCCTCACCCGGCCACCGTTTCTTAAAGGTTCGCCGCTAAGGTCCGCCGACAAGGGAAGACGGAGAGTATCGCGTTGCGTTTTTCCGCAGCCACCACGGCGGAGCGGTTCCTGCCCGAGCGCCTCGCGCTCGCTGCGCGGCCGCATCTGTCGCGCGTCGACGCCCTGCTCTTTTCCGCCGACGGGCGCGGTGAGGCCGGCCGCGTCACCGTCATCGCCTTCCTGATCCGCGTCGTCTCCGCGGCCATCGCCTTCCTCTCCCAGGTGCTGCTCGCCCGCTGGATGGGCGGATTCGACTACGGCATCTACGTGCTGGTGTGGACGGCGATGGTGATCGCGGGCAACCTGTCGTGCCTCGGCTTCCATACCTCGGTGATCCGTTTCATCCCGGAATACCTGGAAAAGGGCATGCTCGCCGAGTTGCGCGGCATCCTCCTGACCAGCCGGCTGTTCGTGCTCGTCGCCTCGTCCGCCTTCGCCGCGGTCGGCATCGGCGCCGTATGGCTGCTCTCCGCCAGCGTCGAGCCCTATTACGTCGTTCCCTTCGTGCTCGGCATGATCTGCCTGCCGATGATCGCGCTCTCCGACGTGCTGCAGGGCATCGCCCGCGCCAACGCCTGGGCCATCGCCGCGCTGATGCCGACCTACATCACGAGGCCGGTGCTGATCCTCGCCGTCATGGCCGGCATGATGGCTGCCGGCTACCAGCCCTGCGCCGAGAACGCGCTGATCGCCGCCATCATCGCCACCTACGCGACCACGTTGATGCAGCTGGTGCGGGTCACCGCGCGCGTCGACCTGAAGGTTCCGGCCGGACCGCGCACCTACCTGCCCTGGACCTGGGTCGCGGTGTCGCTGCCCATCTTCCTCGTCGAGAGCTTCTTCTTCCTTTTGACCAACGCCGACGTCCTCATGGTCGGCGCCTACATGACCCCCGACGACGTCGGCGTCTACTTCGCCACGGTGAAGACGCTCGCGCTGGTCCATTTCGTCTACTTCGCCGTCAAGGCCGGCGTCGCCCAGCGCTACGCGCACTTCTCGCACAGCCGCGACCGCGAGCGGCTCGCCGCGTTCGCCCGCGAGACCGTGTCGTGGACCTTCTGGCCGTCGCTGGCGCTGGCGCTGGTGGTGCTGGCGCTCGGCGAGCCGATGCTCTCCCTGTTCGGCCCGGGTTTCGACCAGGGCTACCCGCTGCTCTTCCTGCTCGTCGGCGGCATCGTCGCCCGCGCCGCCGTCGGCCCCTGCGAGAGCCTGCTCACCATGAGCGGCAACCAGAACGTCTGTGCCGCGGTCTATGCCGTGACGCTGGCGCTCAACGTCGGGCTGAACACGATCCTCATCCCCGAATACGGCCTGTGGGGCGCCGCGATCGCCACCACCTTCGCGATGGTCTTCGAGGCCGCGGCGCTCTCCTTCACGGTGTGGCGCCGCCTCGGCATTGTCATGGCCGTGTTCCTTCCGTCCGCCAGAGAGGTCGCCTGATGGTCGCGGTCCCCATCCTCGAGGAACTGAGCGGCAGCGCCTCCGTCGCGATGATCGCCGGCCTTGCCGGGCTCGACCCCGTGGTCGCCGCCGACCATCATGTCGAACTGCTCGGCGGCGGCCGCCCGCTGCGCCGCCTCGCCATCTACCCCGCCTCGGCCGGCTTCGATCTGGTCGACGAGCTCGACCACCTCAGCCGCCGCGCGGTGGAACCCAACGTCTTCTTCAACCCGCGCTTCCTCGCCCCGGCGATGCCGCGGCTGGAAGACCGCGAGGTGCGTCTGGCCGTGATCCGCGACGGCGACGAATTCAAGAGCCGCCTGCGCCTGCTCGTGCCCTACTCGGTGGAGAAGTCGCCGGTGCCGATCGGCGTCTCCATCATGCGCACCTGGTCGAGCCCGTTCGGGCCGCTGGGAACACCGCTGCTCGACCGCGACGATCCCATCGGCGTGCTCGAAGACTTCTTCACCATGCTCGCCAGGCCGCATCTCAAGCTGCCCAGAGTGTTCGTCCTGCCCGACATGCGCCTCGACGGCGCCGTGGCCAGCCTGTTGCGCACCATGACCGAGGCGAACGGCCTGCCGCTCATCGTCACCAACCGGATCGAGCGGCCGTTCCTCGAGAGCGACCTCGACGGCGAGGCGTATCTCAGGCACGCGGTGAAGCCGCACCACTTGCGCGAGTTTCGCCGGCTGAAGCGCCGGCTCGCCGAGCACGGCGCATTGGAGCATCGCGTCGCCCGCACCGCCGAGGAGATCAGGCTGGCGGTCGAGGACTTCCTGGCGCTGGAGGCGGCCGGCTGGAAGGGCCGCGAACGGACCGCCATGGCGGTCGACCGCTTCCGCGCCGCGTTTGCTCGCGAGGCGCTCTACCGCATGGCCGAGCGCGACCTCTGCCGCGTCCACCAGCTCGTCCTCGACGGCAAGCCGATCGCCTGCCTGATCGTACTGGTCGAGGCAGGCGTCGCCTATACCTGGAAGACGGCCTACGACGAGACGTTCGCGCACTACTCGCCGGGCACGCTGCTGATGCTGGAGGTGACTCGCCAGCACCTCGACGACCCGAACATCGATGTGACCGATTCCTGCGCGGTGCCCGACCATCCAGTGATGAGCCGGCTGTGGACCGAGCGCAAGCCGATCGGGACCCTCGTCGTCGGGCTGACGCCGGACAGCGACCGCGCCGCGCGTCAGGCCGCCTCGCAGCTCCATCTCTACCGCGAGACGCGCAACATGGCGCGCATCCTGAGGAATCGCATCCGCAACCTGTTCGGCCGCGACTGATCAGAGCCCGGCTTCGCGGCGGGCGCGGTCGCGGAAGATGCGGCGGATGACCTTGCCGGTCGTCGTCAGCGGCATCGAATCGACGAACTCCACCTCGCGCGGATATTCGTGGGCGGAAAGCCGCTCGCGCACCCAGAGCCGGATTTCGTCGGCGAGCGCGGCCGACCGCTCGACGCCGTCCTTGAGCACGACATAGGCCTTGACGATCTCGGTGCGCAGCGCGTCCGGCTTGCCCACCGCCGCGGCCAGCGCCACCGCCGGATGCCCGGTCAGGCAGTCCTCTATCTCACCGGGGCCGATGCGGTAGCCGGCCGACGTGATGACATCGTCGTCGCGGCCGAAGAAGTGGACGAAGCCGCCCTCGTCGGCCACACCCTGGTCGCCCGTCGTCATCCAGTCGCCGACGAACTTCTTCCCGGTCGCCTCCTCGTTCTGCCAGTAGCCGAGGAACATCACCGGGTCCGGCCGCCTCACCGCGATCTGGCCGACCGCGCCCGGCGCCAGCGGCTGCCCCGCGGCGTCGATGATCGCCACGTGATGGCCAGGCACCGGCAGGCCGGTCGCGCCGGGG
>JACZJD010000072.1 GCA_014860725.1 Aquamicrobium sp. | reverse complement strand
GTTGAAGAGCGGGTCGCCGATGCGTCCGTCGAAAGCGCCGATCTGGACGAAAAATACGTCTTCGGCTCGCTTTCGCGCGAAGATGAATTCGAGGAGGTCGGAGATCTCGAGTTCGGGATGCTCGACGAGGAAGCGCGGCTTGCCCGCCCGCCTGGTCGGGGAAGACGTGCGGATGCGTCCCAAGGCTCTCAGATTGCGGATCTGTCTCAGCATCGCTGTTCCCCTAGACGGTCACGCCTTCCGGCACAGGTCCCCACTTGTTGTCGTATTTCTGGCTGGGGATCAGCGAGAAGATGAAGATGATCAGCCCGCCCACCGACGGTACCAGGATCAGCAGGTAGAACCATCCCGACAGTCCGATGTCGTGGATGCGTCGCACCGTGATGGCGACGCCCGGCACGATGGTCGCCAGCACGAAGAGGCCGGGCAGGACCATCGTCGCGATCATGCGCGGCGGGTCGGCGTCCATGTTGCCGACGAGCGTGTCGACGGCGACGCCGGCCGACGCCAGCAGCGCCGCCGCCAACAGCCAGAACAGGTAGAAACCCCAGTATTCCTTGCGCCGCGCCCGCCCGGCGAAGGCCGCGTAGTTTGTCGTCAGGCCGCGGACGAAATAGCTCCACAGGCCCGTCGACGGCGCACGTTCGGCGACCGCGAATCGGCCGAACTGGCTGGGCGGTGCCGCCGCCGGCCGTTGCGTAGTGCGAACGACGAAGATCTCGCGCGCCCGGTCGCCGACGGCGTGGAATTCGACGGTCGCTCCCTTCGCCAGCGGCGCCAGACGACGAAGGTCGCCCTTCTCGAAGGCGTACCTGCGGCCGTCGCCGCCCTGGATGAAACCGAGGCCGAGATCCTCGTCATATTGAAGTACGTCCCCGCGCATTGCCACCCTCTCGACATGCCGCGGGGAGAGTGCGGGGAATCGCCGGCCCCCGCAAGGGGGCGCCGCAACGCGGCGCGCCTGTCCGAGTCCGGTTGACAGGCCGGAGCGTCCTCGGTTATGAGCCTGCCACCAATTCGGGCGCGTCTTCGGGCGCGCCCTGTCAGTTCGGCCCGCGACATGGGCCCAGACCCACGGGCTAGACCAATGAAGATCAAGAACTCGCTCAAGGCCCTGAAGGGCCGCCACCGCGACAACCGCATGGTTCGCCGCAAGGGCCGCATCTACATCATCAACAAGAGCGCGCCCCGCTACAAGGCTCGCCAGGGCTGAGCCTTCTTTCGCGCCGCCGGCGCGAAATCACGCGTTTTTCACTTGGACGTTCCCGTGCGCGGCACTAGATTCCGCGCATGAGGAACGTTTTCCTGCTTTGCGCCATCGCCCTTATGGCTGGCGGATCGCTCGCGACAGCCGAACCGCAGGCCGCCGCCCGCACGGAGTCGGCCGTCGCGGCGCCCGAGGAGACGGCCCCGCTCGACAAGCTGTTCGCCGAGCTGAAGCGCGAGCGCAACCCGCAGGCCGCCGACCGCATTGCCAAGCGCATCTGGAACGAGTGGTATAAATCCGGCAGTGCCTCGATAGACCTCATGATGAAATGGTCGAACGACGCGGTCCAGGCGCAGAAATACGACGTCGCGCTCGACTTCCTCGACCAGGTGGTCACCCTCCAGCCTGGGTTCGCCGAAGGCTGGAACCGCCGCGCCACCGTGCATTTCCTCATGCACCAGTTCGGCAAGTCGATGGCCGACATCGAGCGCACGCTGGAACTCGAGCCGCGCCATTTCGGCGCGCTCTCCGGCATGGCGCAGATCATGAAGGAGACCGGCCGCAAGCAGCTCGCGCTGAACGCCTGGCAGCGCGTCATCGACATCTACCCGATGATGCGCAGCGCCCAGAACGAGATCGCGACGCTGTCGGAAGAACTCGCCGGCGGGTCGATCTGACCCGGGCACTGTGCCGGAAGACAATGCCGCCCCCGGACGAAACCTCTCAGTCGCCGTCCCAGAACTGGTCCAGCCAGATGTTGAGCCTGAGGAAGCCCTGCGGGTCGACGGCGTAGAAGCGCTTCGTACCTGCTGCCCGGGCGCTCACCAGCCCGGCGTCGAGCAGAACCTTGAGGTGCTGCGACACAGCCGGCCGCGAGATCGGCAGTCCGGCCGCCAGCTCGCCGACCGTCTTCGGCCCGCGCCTCAGCTCCTCGAGCAGGTGGCGGCGATTGTCGTCGGAAATGGCGAGGAAGGCGTCGTCGAGCCTCATGCCGCCTTTGTCGCCGATGGCTGCGGCGAACTCAAGCGCCCTCCTGCGGCTTGGTGCGCGGATCGAGTTGCGCGCCCTGCGGCGTCGCCGCCCGATCGGAGGGCAGCGTCTTGAACGCCTCGCGCTCGTCGGGCGGTACCGGCGCACGCCTGCGGATGCGCAGCAGCGTATAGGCACCGATCGCCGCATGGGCGAGCGCCGTAGCGAGGAACAGGCTTTCTGGCCGCATGGCGTCCATCAGCACGGCGCCCAGCAAGGGGCCGGCCATCGTGCCGTAGCCGTAGAGCAGGAGCAGGCCGCCCGATACCTTGGCGAATTCGCCGGCGCTGGCGTGGTCGTTGGCGTGGGCCACGGCGAGCGAATAGAGCGTGTAGGCGAGCGCGCCGTAGGCCGCCGTCAGCGCGATGACGAACGCGCCGGAACGCGGCGTGGCGACGAAGACGGCGAGGCCGAGCAGCGCCGCGCCGACGGCGCAGGCGGCGAGAACATAGCGCCGGTCGGTCTTGTCGGAGATGCGTCCGACCGGCATCTGCAGCACCGCGCCGGCGACCACCACAAGGCTCATCATCAACGCGATCTCGGCCGTCGAGATGCCGATGCGCGCGCCGTAGACGGCGCCGAGCGTGCCCCAGGCGCCGTTGGCGATACCGATCAGGAAGCAGCCGGCAAAGGCCACCGGCGAGTTGGCGTAGAGGCGGCGGAGATCCAGCGACACGTTCTGCAGCGGCTGCGGCGTCGCCTGCGTCGACACGGCCGTCGGGATCAGCGAGATGCAGAACAGGATGCCCGCCACCATGAACAACGTCGCCTGGCCGACGTCGGCCAGCGCCACGGTCATCTGCCCGGCCATGATCGAGGCGTAGGTCACCATCATGTAGAGGCCGAACACGGTGCCGCGGTTCTCGTTGGTGGCCTTCTCGTTCAGCCAGCTCTCGATGACCATGAAGGCACCGGCCATGACGAAGCCGGTGCAGGCGCGCAGCGCGATCCAGACGATCTCGTCGATCACGAGGCCCGTTCCCAGCGCGATGATGGCGGCCGAGGCCGCGAAGGTGCCGAAGGCGCGCACGTGTCCGGCCCGGCGCACCAGGTGCGGGGCGAGGTAGCAGCCAGCGACGAAGCCGGCCGCCCAGGCCGTGCCCATCAGGCCGAGCGCGGTCGTCGAGAAGCCTTCGGCCTGACCGCGCAGCGGCAGGAGCAGCCCGTGCAGGCCGGACGCGGCGAGCAGGAACGCCGTACCGCGCAGGAGCGAGAAGATCGGTCGATAGGCTGCGAACATGCAATGCTCCGGTCGAATCGTTGAACCGACGTCGCCCACGATATCGGCGATTGCGCGGCCGGCTTGCGTCCCGGCGACTCGTCCTAGCGCGTCCGGAACAACGCGTCGGCCGCCGACTTCACCGCGCCCTTCGTATTCATCTCAACCTCGAGCCGGGCGATCTCGTCCTTCAGCTCGGCGATGCGCTCGCCGAGCTCGCCGACCGAAAGGGCGGACAGATCCTGGCCGATCTCGTGCCTGCGCGCCTTCTTCTTCGGCTCGTCGTCGATAAAGGCCATGGCTCGCCTCCCGTTTGCATCGCGATCGCCGAACAATACATAATCCTCCCGACGAGAACAAAACGCCGCGCGCGCTTCCCCGGAAGGAACGATATGACGACCCAGCCGAAGATCCCCGCGACCATGACCGCGATCGCCATCACCGAGCC
>JACZJD010000505.1 GCA_014860725.1 Aquamicrobium sp. | reverse complement strand
CCCATCGCCTTGCCGAGCTCGACGGCCGCGAGCCCGACGCCGCCGGCCGCCCCCAGAACCAGCAGGGTTTCACCGGGCGCCAGCCGGGCGCGGTCCCTGAGCGCGTGATAGGACGTGCCGTAGGTCATCAGGAACGCCGCCGCCTCGTCGAACGGCATCTCCTGCGGGCACGGCGAGCATTTGCCGGCCGGCACGCAGACATACTCCGCGAGGCCGCCCCAGCCGGCCATCGCCATGACCTTCTGCCCGATCTCGAAGCCCCGCGCGTCCGGACCCAGCGCGTCGACCACGCCCGAGACCTCGGCCCCGGGAGAGAACGGCCGCGCCGGCTTGAACTGGTACTTGTCCTCGATGATCAGCAGGTCTGGATAGTTGATCCCCACCGCGTGCACGCGAATCCGGACCTCCGTCCCGGCCGGCTCGGGGATCGGCAGGGTGTCCGTGACCAGACTGTCGGGACCGCCCGGCGCGACACTCAGGACCGCTCTCATCGTCATCTGCGCATACCCTCACTTATGTCGGACAAACCGATAATCGGACGCAAAACACCCGCCGTCAACCTCTTTGCTGTCCCCCCGCATCGCCTGATTTTCAGGGCGCCGGGCAGGGGCGGCGCTTGCCTCGCGACGGCGTGCGGTAGTCGCCAGACGCCGTGCCGGCAGCCGAGGAGACGGTGGACCAGAGCGACGGGCATGCCGCCCTTCGAGTGCAGGGACGACCGCGCCGGCGCTGCGCGAGGCCGGCGTCTTCCCCGCCGCCTCAGCCGCGTGTGCTCTCCTTGAGGATCTCCTGCCGCGTGATCTCGGCATAGGCGTTCAGGTGCTTGGCCATGCGGCTCGTGGCCAGCTCGGCGTTGCCGTCCTCGATCGCCTTCAGGATGGCGCCGTGGGCCTTCACCGCCTCCCGCCGCAGCGACGGGGTGGTCACTTCCTGATAGGCGGCCGCATCGAATATGGGCTGCGAGATCGCCTCCATCAGCGCGATGAGCACCTCGTTGCCGCTCGCCCTCGCAATCGCCAGATGCCAGTCGAGATTCAGCTTCTTGTAGGCCGGGACATCGTCCACCGAGGCGACGAAGCGGGCGTGAATGTCGCGGATGACGTTCAACTCCTCCTCGCTCCTCTTGGCCGCCGCCAGTCCTGCCAGGAAAGGCTCGACGCCCGACCTGCACTCCAGAAGCGCCTCCAGGCGCACGGCGTGGCTGCGCACGAACAGTTGCATGGAGCGCGCTATGGCGCCGCGGCCGGGGAGCTGGACCGTCGATCCGCCGGTCCGTCCCGGCCGGGTGGTGATCAGGCCCTCCACTTCGAGAACCCGGAGCGCCTCGCGCACCGAGGAGCGGCTGAGCCCGGAGTCGTCGACGAGCTCCCGTTCGGTCGGCAGCAACTCGCCCGGCTGGATTTCGCCTGCCAGGATCAGGTCGCGCAACCTGGACGCAAGAACGTCGGACGCCTTGGGGACCGAGATCGTTTCCACGAGGCGATCGCGGTCCAGCGCGCTCGCCTGGCGCCCGCTCGCCGAGATGTTTGACATTCTGTACCTTTCCAGCCGAATTCGGGCTATCTGTCTGTTAATATGATAATATTATTGACAGACTTTTTCAACCGCATGCAGCTTCTCCACCGTCTTTCCAAGCCGGATAACAACATATCGCTCCGAAACTACTTCGCAGCCAAGCGGAATCGCTCCGCGCCGCGCAGATGCCGCGGAAACGGGCAGGTAGAACGATATGCCGTTGCGTCCGTGCATCTCCCTGCAATTCCGCGGAAACGGCTGCGCTTCCCTCCTGCACCTAGATACCCATATAGGCGGACTGGATCGCGGGATCGCCGCCGAGCTCGGAGGATTGTCCGCTGCGGACGATGCGGCCATGGTCGATGACATAGGCGCGGTCCGAGACGGCAAGCGCTTCCTGCACGTTCTGCTCCACCAGCACGACCGTCAGGCCGCGTGACCGCGCCAGCTCCTCGACCAGCCGGAATACCTCGGCCACCATCTTCGGGGACAGGCCCACCGACGGCTCGTCGAGCATGATCAGCTTCGGCCGGCCCATGACCGCGCGCGCGATGGCGCACATCTGCCGCTCGCCGCCGGACAGGTGGCCGGCGAGCTGCGAGCGCCGCTCGCGCAATATCGGGAACAGGTCCATCACCTCGGCGAGCGAGGCGTCGAAATCGTCGGCGTTGCGCTGGGAGAACCCGCCCATCTGCAGGTTTTCCTCCACCGTCATGAAGGGAAACAGGCGTCCGCCCTCGGGCACCAGGACGAGGCCCTTCGAAGGCAGCTCGTGCGCCCTCGCACGGGTGATGTCCTCGCCGTCGAAGGCGATGGCGCCTGAGGTCGGCTGGAGGACGCCGGCGATGACGTTGAGGAGGGTGGTCTTGCCGGCGCCGTTGGCGCCGACGAGCGAGACGATCTCGCCCGCCGCGACCTCGAAGCCGATCCCCAGCAGCACGGCGGCCTGTCCGTATCCGGCATGGAGGTCCGTGACGCTCAGTGCGGCGCTCATGCCCGTTTCCTCCCGAGATAGGCTTCAATGACCTTGGAGTCCGACAGCACCTCCTCGGGCGTGCCGTCGGCGATCATCTTGCCGAAGTCGAGGACCACGACGCGGCTCTCGAAGGCGCGCACCACCTTCAGATTGTGCTCGATCACCATGATCGTCAGGCCCTCGCGATGGAGCTGCCGCACGAGGGCGATCACGTCGGACACCTCCGTCTGGTTGAGGCCGGCCATCACCTCGTCGAGCAGAAGCACCTCGCAGTCGAGGGCGAGGGCGCGCGCGATCTCCAGGCGGCGGCGCTCGGACAAGGTCAGCTCGCCGGCCTTGACGTGCCCGCGCGCGCCGAGCCCGACCATCTCCAGCACAGCCTCGGCCTTGCGCGAGGCGGCCGCCAGATCCCGGTGGTTGAGGAAGGCGCCGACCATGGCGTTCTCGAGCGTGGTCAGCGACGTCAGCGATTTGGAGATCTGGAAGGTGCGGCCGAAGCCGCGGCGTGCCCGCGCCTCGGGCGGCTCGGCGGTGATGTCGTGGCCCTTGAAGACGACCGTGCCGCCGGTGACGCCCAACTGCCCGGTGACCAGGTTGAACATGGTCGTCTTGCCCGCGCCGTTCGGCCCGATGATGGAGATCAGGTCGCCCTTGTTCATGTCGAAGGTGACGTTGTTGACGGCGACGAGGCCGCCGAAGCGCTTCGTCAGCCCCGACAGGGAAAGCAGCGGCTGGGTCATTTCCGCCCCCTGCGCACGCGGTCGAGCGCCATGAGCGCCGTGCCGACGATCCCCCGCTTCATGAACAGGGCGCACAGCACCAGTATCGCGCCGAGGACGATGAGGTTGGCGCCCGGGACGCTGGCGCCGAGGCTGGCGCGCAGATGCATCTCGAGCGGGATCACCAACAGCGCCCCGGCCAGCGGGCCGTAGAGCGTGCCGACACCGCCGATCAGCGCGATCAGCGCGAACTTGACGCCGATGTCGGGCAGGGTCAGCAGCGTCGGCGGGTCGACGAAGCGCAGATACATCGCGAAGATCGCGCCGCCGATGCCGGTCAGCGCCGCCGATATCGCCATGCCCGTCAGCTTGACGTAGAGGACGCGGATGCCGACGGCGCGGGCGGCATCCTCGTCGAGATGGACGGCCTGGAGATAGTAGCCGAGCCGGCTGCGATAGACCCATGCCGCCACCAGCATGCACACGGCGAGGAAGCCTATCATCAGCAGCGCGTAGTGGAAGCGGCTGGTGAAGATCATGTTGGCGAGCCCCGCCTTGAACGGCAGGGTCAGGCCGCGCGGGCCGCCCGTGAGGCTGCTGAAATAGTTGGCCAGCACGAAGGCGACCTCGTTGAGGGCCATGGTCGCGATGGCGAAGAAGGGGCCCTTCAGGCGGAAGGTCGGCCAAGAGACCAGCATGGCCACGCCGGCCGCCAACGCGGCCGCCGGCACCAGCGCGAGCCACGGCGACACGCCGAAATGGATGTAGAGATTGGCCGTGACGTAGGCGCCGATCGCGAAGAAGACGCCGTGCCCCAGCGAGAACTGCCCGCCGAAGCCGCCGATGATGTTCCATGCCGACGACAGCGCGGCGAAGAGGAAGGTGTAGGCGAGGATGTTCAGGATGAACGGATCGCGCGAGAAGTACCATGCCAGCGCAAGCAGCGCGGCGATGATCGCGGCGATCCGCATCGCCTCGGTCGCGAAGGTGGTGATGCCGGGAGCCGCGCCGACGCGCCCGGCCGCCGAAGGCGCCATGACGTCAGTTCTGCTCACGGAGACCGACCTCCTCTGCACCGGCCACGCCGAATAGGCCCGAAGGCTTCACGATCAGCATGGCGATGAACATCAGGAACCAGATGGCATGCTTGAGGGCGGGGTCGAGATAGTATCCCGCCAGCGCCTCCGTGACGCCGATGATGAAGCCGCCGACATAGGCGCCCCACACGCTGCCGAGGCCGCCAAGCACGACCACGGCGAAGGCGGCGAGGATGAAGTTGCCGCCGATCTGCGGGCTCATGGTGTAGATCGGCGCCAGGAGGGTGCCGGCCAGGCCGGCGAGCGCGGCGCCCGCGCCGAATGTGAGCATGAACGTCAACTCGACATTGATGCCCATCAGGCGGGCCGCCCGGCGGTCCTGCGTCACCGCGCGCACCGCCTTGCCGGCCATGGTGTGCTTGACGAACCAGGACAGAAAGACCGCCACCGCGGTGACGGCGACGAGCGCGATCAGCCGCACCAGGCTCACCTTGAGGCCGCCGACGTCGATGACGACCGACGACAGCGCGCTGGGCGCCGTGTAGCCGGTGCCGCGCGTTATCGCCAGCACGACGTTCTGCAACAGCAGCAGCAGGCCGAAGGTGGCGAAGACCTGCATCATCGGCTCGTTCTGAAGCGGCTGCAGGATGAAGCGCTGCAGCAGCGCGCCGAACACGAACAGCACCGGCACGACGATGAAGATCGACACATAGGGGTCGAGGCCGATCATCCAGTAGGAGAGATAGGCCCCATACATGCCGAGCATCACCAGCTCGCCCTGCGCGAAGTTGACGATGCGGATGACGCCGAAGATGAGATTCAGCCCCATGCTGACGAGGCCATAGATGCCGCCCAGCAGCAGGCCCACAACGAGAATATTCAGCAATCCAGACACTGAGCGCTCCTGATTCCGGCGGTCGGGCGACCGATTGGCCGGGGCCGCACGGCCGCCCGCCGTCCCGGGAGGGTTCTATTGTCCGGGCTTGACCGGCTTGTTGTCGCCGGCCGCGGAAACCGGGTAGATCGTCACCGGGTGGCCGCTCTGCCACTGGATCACCGTCGGAAACGCGCGCAGGTTCTGCGCGTTCTCGTCATACTTGACGCCGAATCCGGTCTCGTAGCTGCCCTCGGGCTTGTCGAACTGGTCCAGTGCCGCCCTGACGGCCTCGGGCTCGGCGGTGCCGGCGGCGTTCACCGCCTCCGCCATCATCTTGAACCCGACGAACGCCGCCATGCTCTGCGGCGCGATCGGGTCCTGATTGTACCTTGCCCGGTACGCCTCCAGATAGGCGGCCGATCCCGGCCCGAACTCCTCGGAGATGTCGGGGCGCGGATAGGAGACGACGTAGATTCCTTCGACCCCTTCCTGCCCCATCGCCTCCAGCGTCTCCGACGTGTCGCCGGTGCCGACGAGAACCGTGGCGCCGGGGCGGAAGGCCTGGTCGCGCGCCGTCCGCAGCAGGAGGTTGCCGTCCGGCACGTAGCCGGTCGAAAGCCACACGTCCGGCTGCGCGTCGCGGGCGCGCAGCACGGAATCCGTCAGGTCGATGGCGCGGAAATTATGGGCGCCGACGCCGACGACCTGCACGCCGGCCTCTTCCAGCAGCTCCTTCTGCCGGTCGGCGATCGAGGTGCCGTAGATCGATTCCTCGTGCTCGATCCATACCTTGAGATCGGACGGCTCCTTGCCCAGCTCGGGCGCGAGGAAGTCGACGACGAACTCCACCGAGCGCTCCGCGAACGACACCGAATAGGGCCCGGATCGGACGAAGTTCGGAAGGCCGCGCTCGGTGAGGTTGCTCGCGAGCGCGTTGGTGTCCCAGTAGAGCTTGTTGTAGTTCAGCGCGGCTTCGGATGCGGCCTGCGCCACCGCCGACAGATAGGTGCCGATGAACACGTCGACATTGTCGCGGCCGGCAAGCTGCTCGACGGCGGCGATGCCTTCCTGCGGCGCGGTGGCGTTGCCGCGCACGATCTCCACGGTCTTCCCGAGGATGCCGCCGCTGGCGTTGACCGCCTCGGCCGCAAGCTCGTAGCCCCGCGTCACCTCGTCGCCGTAAAGGGCGGTGGGGCCGGAATACGGATTGATGGCGCCGACCTTGAAGGTCTCCTGTGCGAGGGCCGGAACCGCCGCGACGACGGCGGTCGCCGTTACCGTCGCGAGCATCATGCGTCTGGTCAACCTGGCAAACATTTCACTTCCTCCCGTTCGTGTTGCCGAAGTTTCTGTGGTTCACGTCCGCCGGCTACTCGATGAGCCGGAAGCGCGGCAGTTGCCGGCCGTGGTCCTCCTCGAAGATCACGGTGGCGCGCCGGCCGATGACGTCCTGGCCGGCCGGCAGGTCGATGAGGTTGGTGATCATGCGCGGCCCCTCGTCGAGGTCGACGAGGGCGACGTTGTAGGGCAGCCGGTCGGCGAAGCGCTTGTCGAAGGCCGTGTGATAGACGACCCAGCTCACCACCGTCGCCTTGCCCGAGGCTTCCTCCCACCGCCATTCCGGCGACCAGCAATTCGGGCACTCCTCGCGCGGCGGCAGCCATGCACTGGCGCAGGCCCGGCAGCGCTGGAAGGTCAGCCGCCCGGCGTCGAGACCGGCGCGGTAGGTGTCGTAGGGCGCGGCGGGCGCCTGGCTTTCCGTGGCGACGGCGCTCATGCGCGTCCCAGGATCAGTGTGGAATGCGTATGCATGATCCCTCCCTGGTTGGAGACGATGCAGGTCCGGGCGTCCTTGACCTGATTGGTGGAAGTGCCGCGCATCTGGCGCGCGCCCTCGAGCACGAGCTGCAGCCCCGGCATCCCGGTCTCGGACAGAAGCCCGCCGGACGTGTTCAGCGGCAGTTGCCCGTCGACCCCGAAGCCGCCATTGACTGCCAGATCCTTCAGCCCGCCCTTCGGCGCGAAGCCGTAGGCCTCGAGCGTCATCGCGACCGTGATCGTGAAGCAGTCGTAGATCTGGGCGACGTCGATGTCCTTCGGCTCCATCCCGGCCATCCGGAACGCGGTCCGGGCCGACACGTCGGCCATCGTCCTGGTCAGATCCGGGCGCTGCGGGATGTCGGTCGAGGAATTCCCCTGGCCGAAGCCGAGGATCGGCACCGGCTGCCTGACGCCGAGCTCGGCCGCCCGCCCGGCGGACATGACGACCACCGCGGCCGCGCCGTCGGAGACGAGGCAGCAGTCGTCGCGCCGCAGCGGCTCGACGACCCAGGGCGCGGCGTCGTAGGCGTCGCGGGTCAGGGGCAGGCGCAGCTGGGCGTGCGGGTTGTTGGCGCCGTGCGTGCGGGCCGCGATCGCGATCGCGGCATGGATGTCGTCCATGTCGCCGTATTCGTGGCGGTATCGCTGCGCGATCATCGCGTAGCCGGCGACGACGGAGGACCATCCGAAGTCGGCATCGTCGCCCCACACCTTCTCGTAGGCCTGGCGCGAGCCGGTGCGCGGGTTGTCGGCGAGGGTGACCAGCGCCACCTCGCACTGGCCGGCCTCGATCGCCATCGCGGCGATGGCGATCATCGAGATGTTGGAGGCGCCGGCCTGGTCGAAGACGCCGCCGACGCGCGGCGCCATGCCCATGGCCTCGGCCAGCTTCTGGCCGTACATCATCTCGACCTTGGAGGTCGGCACCTTCACCAGCAGCGCGTCGATGACGTCCTTCCCGATGCCGGCGTCCTCGACCGCCTTGCGGCATGCCTCGATGTTGAGCGAGACCGTGGAGCGGCCCGGCTGCTTGCCGAAGGCCGTGTGCCCGATCCCCGCGATGACCGCCTTGCCCCGCATCACACCACCCCCTCCTTGTGCAGTTGTTCGACCTCGTCGGCGTCGAGGCCGGCGAATTCGGAGAGAATTCCGGACGTATCGGCCCCGAGCTCCTTGCTGGGCCTGAGCGTCCGCTCGCCCTCGCCGCCGTAGCGCATCGGGCTGGTCGGCAGCACCAGCTCGCCGAGAAGCGGGTGGTCCACCCGCTGGAGCATGCCGCGCTGGTGAAGGTGCGGGTCGTTGACCACCTCGTCGAGGTCGCGAAGCGGCGCGCAGGGCACGCGGTGGCGCCGCAGCGTCTCGTAGAGCGCGTCGCGGGTCCGGCCGGAGGTCCATTCCGAGACGATCTCGTCGACGAAATCGATGTTGGCGACGCGGCTCCTGAGCGTCGCCAGCCTGGGATCGTCGGCAAGCTCGGTGCGGCCCATCGCCTCCAGCAGCGACACGAAGTGCTGCTCGCTGACGCAGATCAGGGCGATGTAGCCGTCGGCCGCCGGATAGACGTTGTAGGGCGCCTCGGCCATGCCGGAATGGCGGTTGCCGGTGCGCATCGGCGCCTTGCCGCCGGAACCGAAATAGAGCCCGAGCGCCGAGGAGTTCGAGGCGTAGACCGCATCGAACATCGACACCTCCACGAACCGGCCGAGGCCGGTGCGCTCGCGCTCGAACAGGGCGGTGACGACGGCGCCGTAGAGATGGACGCCGCCGGAGAAGTCGGCCACGGCCGGCCCCGCCTTGACGGGCGGACGGTCCGGGTAGCCGGTGGTCGACATGATGCCGGACATCGCCTGGACCGTCAGGTCCATCGCCGGATAGTCGCGATAGGGTCCCGACCATCCGAAGCCGGAGCCCGCGGCATAGATCAGGCGCGGGTTGAGGGCCATCAGATGGTCCGGGCCGAGGCCGAGGCGGTCCATGACGCCGGGCGCGAAGTTCTCGAGCAGCACGTCGGCCTTCTCGGCGAGCGTCTCCAGCAGCGCCTTGCCCCTGGCCGACTTGATGTTGAGCGTGATGAACTCCTTGTTGGAGTTGAGCATGGCGAAGGGCACCATCGCCCCGCCGACGGCGCCGCGCCGGCGCATGTTCTCGCCGTTCAGCGGCTCGACCTTGATGACGCGCGCACCCGCCTGCGCCATCAGGAAGGTGGCGTAGGGCCCGTTGTAGATCTGACCGAGGTCGATCACGGTGACGCCCGAAAGAGGAAGCGGCCTCGCAGTCACGTCACTCACCCTTGAAATCCGGCTGGCGCTTTTCGGAGAAGGCGCGCGGCCCCTCGGCGGCGTCCTCGGTGAAGGCGAGCATGCGGTTCACGAGCTGCTCCATGCGAAGTCCCGTCGTCAACGGCATCTCCCGGGCGCGGATCGCCAGCTCCTTCGCGGCCTGAACCGCAAGCGGGGCGTTGGCGGCGATCTTCCTCGCCGTCGCCCTGGCCTCGCCGAGAAGGTCGCCGGCCGGAACGATCCGGTTGACCAGCCCCCAGCGGGCGGCCGTCTCGGCGTCGATGGTCTCGCCCGTAAGCAGCATTTCCATGGCGATGGCATAGGGAAGCTGCGAGAGGATGCGCTGGGTGCCGCCGTTTCCGGCGATGACCCCGCGCTTGACCTCGGCGAGGCTGTAGGTGGCGTGCGGCGCCGACAGCCTGATGTCGGTGGCCATCAGCAGCGTCATGCCGCCGCCCAGGCAATAGCCGTTCACGGCGGCGATGACCGGCTTCCACACCTCCAGCCCGCGGTTGAGAAGCTGCTCGCGCTGCGTGAGCCACATCTCGGAAAGGCTGGGCGGCCGGGTGATGAAGCTCTTGATGTCCGCGCCGGTGGTGAAGGACCTGTCGCCGGCCCCGGTGACGATGGCGACCCGCACCGCCGGGTCGTCGCGCACGCGCAGCCATGCCTGCGAAAGGCCGCGATAGTGCTCCTCGTCCATCGCGTTCAGCCGCTCGGGGCGATTGATGGTGATCGTGGCCACCCCTTCGGCATCGAGTTCGAAATCGATCGCCATGCGCTAGACACCCTGAACCCTGGTATCGGACTGGCCGCCGAGCAGGTCGCGCGCCACCACCATGCGATGGACCTCGGACGGCCCTTCGCCGATGCGCTTGATGCGCATCTCGCGATACCAGCGCTCCAGCGGCATCTCCTGCGCCACGCCGAGCCCGCCGAAGATCTGGATGCAGCGGTCGACGATGCGGCCGGCCGTTTCCGTCGCGTAGACCTTGCAGATCGATGCATCGACCTTGATGTCGTAGCCGAGATCGGCGCGCCATGCGGCCTGGAACGTCAGCAGGCGCGCCGCGCGCAGCTCGATCTCGGAATCGGCGATCATCCACTGGATGGCCTGCTTGTCGGCAAGGCGGCTCTTGAAGACGTTGCGCTCCTTGGCCCAGCCGATCGCCAGCCGCAGCGCGGCGTCGGCTATGCCGAGCGTGGCCGCGGCATAGGGGACGCGGGCATGGATCAGCCACGTCTCGGCAAGCTGGAAGCCCTGTCCTTCCTCGCCCAGCCTGTTCTCGACCGGGACCTCGCAATCGACGAAGGACAGCTCGTAGGGCGAATAGGAGCGGATGACCGGAATCTTCTTCATCGAGAAGCCCGGCGAGTCGGCGTCGACGATGAAGCTCGTGATGTTCGAGCGGCTCTTCTCCGAGCCGGTGCGGGCGAAGACGATGCCCCATTTCGACTGGCTGGCGCCGGAAATCCACACCTTGGTGCCGTTGAGCACGTAGCGGTCGCCCTTGCGCTCGGCGCGCGTCTGGATGGCGCGGGCGGGGTCGGAGCCGCCCGAGGGTTCCGAGATCGCGACGAAGGTCTTCTCGCCGCGCTCCATGGTCGGCACGGCGTATTTCTCGATCTGCTCCCTGGTGCCCTTGAAGATGACGTTGGGCGGATCGAAGCCGAACGCGCCGCAGGCGGGGATATAGGCGCCCATCCGGCACTTGGCCGCCTCCTCGGCGACGAGGCACTGGGCGAGGAGGCTCAGCCCCGCGCCGCCCCATTCCGAGGGGGACTGGACGTTCCAGAGCCCTATTTTCCGGGCTTCCGCCTGCAGGCGCGCGGTCACGTCGTCCGGCAGCTTGTAGGCGTCGTGCTCGACCTTCGCCTCCTCGGGCAGCACCTGGCGCTCCATGAAGCGCCGCGCCGTCTCCTGAAGCAGCACGAGTTCTGACGGCAGTTCCCATGCTCCGGTGTCGTTCATCGCCATGCCCGAAATCTGATCCATTGCCCTGCTGCTTTGCGTCGATGCGACCGGCCCCGCTTGCCGGCCTTGTCGACAGGATCAGACAGCAGACCAAACTTGTCAACAAAATATCGGATCAAAAACGATATAAATCATCAGACCAATGATATTGACTTCGCGGACCCCCGCCATCTAAGCTCCGGCAGGCTGCGGCCCCTAGCACCGGGCGAGGCCGCTGACGACTAAAAGGGATGGAGGAAAGCGTGGCGCTGGTCGGCATCGACGTCGGTGGAACATTCACCGACCTGTTCTATTCCCGGGACGGCATCCACGCCGACCGCATCTGCAAAGTGCCCTCGACGCCGCAGGACCCGTCCAACGGCCTCATCGACGCGCTCGTCCGCGCCGAGATACCGCAGGACACGCTGGACCTCATCCTTCACGGCACCACAATCGCGACCAATGCCCTCATCGAGCGCCAGGGCGCGCGCTGCGCCCTCGTCACCACCAAGGGCTTTCGCGACATCCTCGAGCTCGGCCGGCGCGACCGCCCGCATTTCTACGGCCTGACGGGCCTGCAGAACCCGCTCGTGCCGCGCGATATGCGCTTCGAGCTCACCGAGCGCGTGAACCACAAGGGCGAGGTCGCCGTGGCGCTCGACGAGGCGGAGGTCCGCGAGATCGCCGAGACCCTCGCGGAGGAGGACGTCGAGGCGGTCATCGTCTCGCTGCTGCATTCCTATGCCAACCCGGCCCATGAGGAGCGGGTCGCGGAGATACTGGCCGCCTTCGAGCCGAAGTGGCAGATCGTCACCTCGGCGAGCGTGATCCGCGAGTATTACGAGTTCGAGCGCACCTCGACCGCTTCCGTCCAGGCCTATCTCCAGCCCCTGGTCTCCCGCTATGCCGACAGCCTCGGCAGGCGGCTCGGCGACTGGGGCTTCGGGCGCCAGACGCTGGTGATGCAGTCGAACGGCGGGCTCATTCCCCTCACGCAGCTGCCGAAGCATGCGGCCTATGTCGTGCGCTCCGGCCCTGCGGCCGGCGTCACCGCCGCGGCCCGCATCGCCGCGGAAGCGGGCTTCGACAAGGCCATAACCGGGGACATGGGCGGAACCAGCTTCGACGTCGCGGTCGTCATCGACGGCGAACCGGAGATCACGCCGTCGACCAACCTCGATTTCCGCGTCCCGCTCAAGCTGTCGATGATCAACGTCCACACCATCGGTGCCGGCGGAGGGTCGATCGCCTGGGTCGACCGCGGCGGCATCCTGCAGGTGGGGCCGAAGAGCGCCAAGGCGCGGCCCGGTCCCGTCTGCTTCGGCCATGGCGGCACCGAACCCACGGTCACGGACGCCAACGTGGTTCTGTCGCGCATCAACGCCGACGACCCCATCGGCCTCACCAATCTCAAGCGGCTCGACGTCGAGGGGGCGCGGGCCGCGATGGCCCGCCTCGGCGAGCAGCTCGGGCTGGGCGTGGAGGAGACGGCGGAGGCGATCCTCACCATCGTCAACCAGAACATGGCCGGGCGCACGCGGCTCCTGTCCATCGAGCGGGGCTACGATCCGCGCGATTTCGCGCTCGTCATCTTCGGCGGCGCGGGGCCGCTGCACGGCGCCGCCATCATGCGCGAGGTCGGCATCAAGGCGATGCTGGTTCCGCCGGCGCCGGGCGTGCTGTGCGCCATGGGCTGCGTGGTCGCCGACCTGCGCCACGACCTGTCGCGGACCGTGGCCCGTCCCACCGGGAGCTTCACCGCGGGCGAGCTCGCGTCGATGCTGACGGAGCTGCACGCCGAAGGCGAGGCCAAGATCCGCGCCGACGCGGTCGCCATCGACGACGTCTTCGTGCGCCATTTCGCGGAGATGGCCTATGTCGGGCAGATACACACGCTGCGGGTTCCGATCGAGGCCGGCTGGGATGCGGACCGCATCGGCAAGGCCTTCGAGGAGGCCTATCGCAGCGAGTACGGCAACACGCTGGGCGACATCGACACCGTCATCGTCGCGCTGAGGACCGTGGTGGAGGGGGTGCGCAACCACGAGAAGCGGGCGTTGCCCGCGCCCGAGCCGCGGCCCGCGCCGGCGCCGGTCGCCGTGCGGCCCGTGCACTTCTCGCAATGGTACGACACGCCCATCCACGACCGGAGCAGGCTGGAGCCGGGCATGACCATCGAAGGCCCCGCCATCGTCGAGCAGGCCGACACCACCACCGTCATCGAGCCGGGCATGCATGCGCGCGTCGACGCCTACGGCAACATCCTCGTGGAGATCGCCTGATGAACCCCGTGACCCTTGCCGTCGTCCGCGGCGCCCTGGAGCAGATCGCCGACGAGATGGACCTCCACCTCATCCGCGCGGCGATCTCGCCGATCATCTCGGAGACCAACGACTGCGCCCACGGCATCTTCCATCCCGAGACGGGCGAGACCATCGCGCAGGGGCGCTTCGGCCTGCCGGTGTTCCTGGCGAACATGCAGTTCACCGTCCAGAACCTCATCGCCCATGCCCGGCAGGAGGGCGGCTTCAAGCCGGGCGACATCTGGATTCTCAACGATCCCTATCTGTCCGGCACCCACCTGCAGGACGTCGTCCTCGTCGCGCCGCACTTCGTCGACGGCGAGCTCTTCGCCCTTCTCGGCTCCACCGGCCACTGGATGGACATCGGCGGCGGCGTGCCCGGCGGTTGGGCGCCCTCGGCGCAGGAGATCCATACCGAAGGCATGATCATCCCGCCGGTCAAGCTCTACGACGAGGGCAGGCTGAACCGCGCGCTGGTGTCGATGTTCACGCGCAACGTCCGGCTGCCGACCCAGATCGAGGGCGACCTGTTCGCGATGGCCAACGTGTTCACCGTCGGCCGGCGCGGCCTCGATTCGCTGATCGGCCGCTACGGCCGCGACGTGCTCGTCGCCTGCATCGGCGAGATGATCGAGCGTTCGGAACGGCAGATGCGCTCCTACATCGAGGAGATTCCCGACGGCGTCTACGTCTACGAGGACTATCTCGACAATGACGGCATCGAGGACAGGCCGATCAGGTTCCGGCTCGCCCTCACGGTGGAGGGGTCGTCGCTGCACTTCGACTTCACAGGCTCCGATCCGGCTGCGCGCGGGCCGGTCAATCTGGCGCGCTCGACCACGCAGTCGACCTGCTTCATCGCGCTCAAGCACGTCTTCGCCGACGTTCCCGTCAATGGCGGCGCGTTCCGGCCGACCCGCTTCACCATCCCGGAAGGGTCGGTGATCGCGGCGGCCTATCCGTCTCCGGTCTCCGGCTATCTCGAGCCCATCGGGCGCGTCTTCGACGTCGTCATCGGGGCGCTGGCGCAGGCGATCCCGGAGCGCACGCCCGCGCCGGCCTTCGGCACGGTCGGCGTCGTCACGGTCGGCGGGCGCCAGCCCGACAGCGGCAACTACTTCGTCGCCGTCTTTCCCTATCCGGGCGGCTATGGCGGACACGCCCGCGGCGACGGCCTCGTCAACGGCACGCCGCCGGTCTCCATGGCCAACTTCATGTCGATCGAGATGTCGGAGCACCGCTATCCGCTGGAGTTCGAGGAGTTCGCCATCCGGGAGGATTCCGGCGGGGCAGGGCGGTTCCGCGGCGGCTGCGGGACGCAGTACCGCTTCAGGGTGCGCTCCGAATGCGTGATCTCCGCCCTCGGTGACCGTGTCGATCATCTGCCTTTCGGCGTCGCCGGCGGCAAGCCGGCCGCGCCGTCGCAGGTCAGGTTCACGGTCGGCGGCAAGCCGATGACGCCTGCCATGAGGTCGAAGATCGAGAAGCAGCGCATGCTGGCCGGCGACAGCCTTGCGGCCGCCTCCCCCGGAGGAGGCGGCTTCGGCGATCCCCTCACGCGCGATCTGGAGAGCGTCGAGAAGGACCTCAACCTGGGCTACATCTCGCGCCGGACGGCGGAGGAGGTCTATGGCGCGGTCGTCGCGGAGAGCCCGCGCCGGGCGGGCAGCCCCCGCTTCAGGGTCGATGCGCAGGCAAGCCGCGATCTGCGGCGCAGGATGGCGGGCCATAGCCTGCCCGATCCGGCGCAGCCCGCCAACGCCTGAATCGAACCCGGAGTGCGCACGCCCATGGCGAACAACCGCAAGATCATCATCACCTGCGCGGTCACCGGCTCGATCCACACGCCCTCCATGTCGCCCCACCTGCCGGTGACGGCGGAGGAGATCGCGGAGGCGGCGATCGGAGCGGCCGAGGCGGGCGCGGCCATCGTGCACCTGCACGCCCGCAATCCGGTCGACGGCCGGCCGGACCAGACGCCGGCCGCCTTCGAGCCGTTTCTCAAGGTGATCAAGCAGCGGTCGGACGTGGTGGTCAACATCACCACCGGCGGCTCGCCGACGATGCAGGTCGAGGAGCGCGTGCGGCCGGCCGCGACCTTCGCGCCAGAGGTCGCCTCGCTCAACATGGGAACGATGAATTTCGGCCTCTATCCCATGCTGTCGCGGTTCAGCGACTTCCGGCACGACTGGGAGAGGCCCTATCTCGAAGCCTCGCGCGCGGGCATGTTCAAGAACACCTTCGCCGACATCGAATACATCCTGTCGACCTGCGCGCAGAACGGCACCCGCTTCGAGATCGAGTGCTACGACATCGGCCATCTCTACACGCTCGCCCATTTCGCCGACCGCGGCCTGGTCAGGCCGCCCTTCTTCGTCCAGTCCGTGTTCGGCCTCCTCGGAGGCATCGGCGCGCACCCGGAGGACGTGGCGCACATGAAGCGCACGGCCGACAGGCTGTTCGGCGACCAGTACCGCTGGTCGGTGCTGGGCGCGGGCCGCAACCAGATGCCGGTCGCCGCCATCGCCGCCGCCATGGGCGGGAACGTGCGCGTCGGGCTGGAGGATTCGCTGTGGATCGGCGCCGGACGGCTCGCCGGATCGAATGCCGAGCAGGTCGCCAGGGTGCGCCAGATCGTCGAAGGTCTCGGGCTCGAGATCGCCACGCCGGACGACGCCCGCGAGATCCTTCAGCTCAAGGGTGGCGACCGTGTGCGCTTCTAGGCCGGCCGTCCCTTGGCGCATGCGCCTCCGGCCCGCGGGCTAGGCCGATGAGCGCGCGATCCGCCCGCCCGGTCGACACCCTGCCGAAGCCCGAGCCGCGCCCGGACAGGCCGCTTCCGCTCGGCACCCTGCGCGTCGTCGATTTCACCCGCTTCCTTTCCGGCCCGTGGTGCACGCAGACGCTGGCCGATCTGGGCGCGGAGGTGATCAAGATCGAGAACCCGGGCATCGGCGACGAGACCCGCACCTTCGTTCCTCCGGAAATCGCCGGCGAAAGCCCGTATTTTCTCGGCGTCAACCGCAACAAGAAGAGTATCGCGCTCGACCTTCGGGCCGAAGCCGGCCTGGCCGTCGCGCTCGACCTCGTCCGCGGCGCCGACATCCTGGTCCAGAACTTCTCCGACGGGGCGGCGGACCGGCTCGGCCTGTCCTGGGACGCCGTCAGGGCCATCAACCCGCGCCTGATCTACTGCACGATATCGGGGTGGGGAAGCGGCTCGGCGCTCGCCGGCCAGCCGGGCTTCGATTCCGTGTTCCAGGCCGAAAGCGGCTTCGCATCGCTCACCGGCGATCCCGACCGCCTGCCGATGCGCACCGGCACTCCGATCATCGACATCACCGCCTCGATGAACGCCACCATCGCGATCCTCGCCGCGCTCGCCGTCCGCGACCGGCTCGGCATCGGCCAGCATGTCGAGGTGGCGCTCTACGATACCGCCGTCACGCTGCTCGCCTATTTCGGCATGAACTATCTCGCCAGCGGCAAGGACTATGTCCGGCAGGGCAATACCGCGCCGGTGGCGACGCCGATCGGCATGTTCGCCTGCGGCGACGGCAAGGCCATCTACGTATCCTGCGGCACCCAGCGCAGCTGGGAGCAGCTTGCGGCCGGGGTTCTCGCCCGGCCGGAATGGCTGACCGACCCGCGTTTCGCCACCCATCAGGCCCGCAACCGCAACCAGAAGGAGCTGATGGCGCTGATCGGCGAGGTCTTCACCACGGCGCCGCGCGACCACTGGATGGAGCGGGTGCATCGCGAGAAGGTTCCGGCCGGCGCGGTGCGCTCGGTCGCCGAGACCTTCGCCTCGGCCGTCGCCGGAGAGCGCCGGCTGGCCACCCGGCTCGACCATCCCTCCGGCGAGCCGGTGCCGAACATCGCATCGCCCTTCCGCTTCAGCGAAACCCCGGTCGCCGCCCCAGTCGCCGCCCCGCGCCTCGACGCCGATCGCCTGCACGTCCTGACGGACATCCTCGGCTACGACGCCGCCCGCATCGCCACGCCCGACGCCGGCGGCGCTTTCGGCGGCAGGCAACTGTGACGGAACGGCAGCCCTGCGCCATCAGGTTCGTTGGACCTGTAGAGCACTATGTAAAGTGAGACCAAGTCTTTGATTTGGATGGTGGGCGGATTTGGATGGTGGTGGACCCAGTCCAGTGCAAACTGGTCTCGGGTCAAAATAACGGGAACTTTCGTGATTTTCTCCCGTTTTAGGTTTCAGGATCCTGTGGTTTAGGTCGACGTTTCAATGTGAGAACGGCGGTGGAAAACTAGACCACGGTAGCGGCGGGATAGTCCTGCTGCGGGCGGCGTAAAATCCGGCCACCTATTTCCCTTCTGTGCAGCGCAGGGAGGGATGAGGGATCTACACCGTGGACTTATATCTGAAGG
>JACZJD010000504.1 GCA_014860725.1 Aquamicrobium sp. | reverse complement strand
CGCCGCCGCGCTGGGCCAGCATGTCGGAATAGCCGCCGGCATATTCCACCCAGCGGCCGCCACCATCGGGCGCGACCGTGCTGGTCACGGTGCGGTCGAGGAAGTCGCGGTCGTGGCTGACGAGGAGCACCGTGCCGGCATAGCCGGCGACCAGCTCCTGCAGCAGGTCGAGCGTTTCCATGTCGAGGTCGTTGGTCGGCTCGTCCAGCACCAAGAGGTTCGCCGGCCGCGCCAGAATCCGCGCCAGCACCAGCCGCGCCCGCTCGCCGCCCGAAAGCTCGCGCACCGGCGTGCGCGCCTGCTCGGGCTTGAACAGGAAGTCCTTCATGTAGGAGACGACGTGCTTCTCCTCGCCGTTGACGACGACGCTGTCGCCGCGCCCGTCGGTGAGATAGTGCGCCAGCGTCTCGTCCGGATCGAGCTCGCGCTTCTGGTCGAGCGCGGCGATCTCGAGATTGGCCCCGAGCCGCACCATGCCGGAATCCGGCGCAAGCTGCCCGGTCAGCATCTTCAGGAGCGTCGTCTTGCCCGCCCCGTTCGGCCCGACGAAGCCGACGCGGTCGCCGCGCTGAATGCGGGTCGAGAAATCCCTGACCACGGCGATGTCGCCATAGCTCTTGGAGATGGCTCTGGCCTCGATGACGAGCCGGCCCGATTCCGGCCCTTCGGCGGCGACCATCGTCGCCAGCCCTTCCGCACCCTTGTGGCTGCGGTGGCGGGCGCGCATCGCCTGCAGCTCGCCCAGCCGGCGCATGTTGCGCTTGCGCCGCGCGGTGACGCCGTAGCGCAGCCAGTGCTCCTCGCGCACGATCTGGCGGCCGAGCTTGTGCTGCTCCTTCTCCTCCTCTTCGAGGAGCCTGTCGCGCCATTCCTCGAAATGGGCGAAGCCCTTCTCCAGCCGCCGCGTCGTGCCGCGGTCGAGCCAGACCACGGCCCGGCTGATGCGCTCGAGGAAGCGCCGGTCGTGCGAGATCATCACGAGCGCCGACTTCGAGCGCTGCAGCTCGCCCTCCAGCCATTCGATGGTGGTCAGGTCGAGATGGTTGGTCGGCTCGTCCAGCAGCAGGATGTCGGGCTCGGGCGCGAGCACCCGGGCAAGCGCGGCCCGACGCGCCTCGCCGCCCGATAGCGTCGCCGGGTCCTCGTCGCCGGTGAGGCCGAGGCTTTCGATCATATAGGCGGCGCGATAGGGGTCGTCGGCGGGGCTCAGGCCCGCCTCGACATAGGCGCCGACGGTGGCGAAGCCCTGCCAGTCCGGCTCCTGCGGCAGGTAGCGCACCGTGGTGCCCGGCTGGCGGAACACCTCGCCCTCCTGCGGCTCGACCATGCCCGCCGCGATCTTGAGCAGCGTCGACTTGCCCGAGCCGTTGCGGCCGACGAGCGCGATCTTGTCGCCGGCCGAGGCCGAAAGCTGCGCCCCGTCGAGCAGCGGCGTGCCGCCGAAGGTGAGCCTGATGCCGTCGAGGGAAAGAAGCGGGGGAGCCATGGTCACAAAGCGTAGTAGGAGGCCGGCCGCGCCACGAGCAGCGCACGGCCCTGGGAAAGGCGCACGGTGAGCCCGCCGCGCACCTCGTTGGAGAGGGTGAGCGACGAGCCGAACGGCACGAAGCGGTCCTGAAGCGGCCATTTCGCGCCGGAGAGCGTGAGGCCGGCGAGATCGGAGAAGGCGAGCACGCTAAACAGCGTGCCGTCCTCGTAGTCGAAGCTCATCTCGCCCGGAACCAGCGGCACGCCTTCCTGCACGCCGCTGGTCAGCACGCAGGAGACGCCCTCGCCGGCGAGCCGCACCGCGGCGGCGAGGTGGAGATAGGCATGGTCGGCCCGCTCGCCGCCGAAGGCGCCGACCAGCACCAGCTCCGTCGCGCCGCGCTTGAGCGCCGCCTCGACCGCGATCTCGCCGTCGGTCTGGTCCTTCTCCGGCGGGAAGATCTCCATCGGGATGTCGGCGTGAAAGGCGCGCAGCCCCTCCTCGACCGAGTCGAAGTCGCCGGTCCACAGTTCGGGCGTCAGCCCGAGCGCGGCGGCGTGGCGCATGCCGGAATCGGCGGCGATCAGCCGCGCGCCGGCAAGCTGGCGGGACAGACGCGGCGTGACGACGAGGTCGCCGCCGAGCAGGATGGCGAAGCGGGTCATGGGTCCCGCCTCTACCAGCCCGCCGGCAAAAGCGGAAGCGCCCTTGCGTCCGCCTCCGCCCGCCGCACTTGCGCGCCCCCGCGACCCGCTCTATGTCTTGAGACGCTCTAACGGGGTGCCGGCCGCATCGTCGCGGACCGGCTGAGAGGCAAGGGGGAACCCGCCAACCCGCTGAACCTGATCCGGCTAACACCGGCGGAGGGATTAGACGCTTCGACAAGGCGCCATTCCCCTCTAACGACCATGAAGGAGGCGCCGATGCGCAACACCCCGTTCATCCTCGCCGCAGCCGCGCTGGCATTGGCGTCACCCGCCGCGGCGCAGGAAAAGCTCACCGTCTACACCTATGACAGCTTCACCGCCGAATGGGGCCCGGGCCCGGCGGTCGAGAAGGCGTTCGAGGCCGAATGCGGCTGCGACGTCGAGTTCGTCGCCGTCGCCGACGGCGTGGCGCTCCTGAACCGCCTCCGGCTCGAAGGGCGCAGCACCCGGGCCGACATCGTGCTCGGCCTCGACACCAACCTGACCTTCGAGGCGAAGGAGACCGGCCTCTTCGCGCCGCACGGCGTCTCGCTCGAACGGGTCGACGTGCCGGGCGGCTGGGACGACGACGTCTTCGTGCCCTACGACTACGGCTATTTCGCCTTCGTCTACGATTCGGAGGCGATCGCGACGCCGCCGGCGAGCCTGAAGGAGCTGGTCGAGGGCGGCAGCGACGAGAAGATCGTCATCCAGGACCCGCGCACCTCGACGCCGGGCCTCGGCCTGCTTTTGTGGGTCAAAGCCGTCTACGGCGACGAGGCGGCGGATGCGTGGGAGAAGCTCAGGGACAAGGTGCTGACCGTCACCCCCGGCTGGAGCGAGGCCTATGGCCTGTTCACCAACGGCGAGGCGGCGATGGTGCTGTCCTACACCACCTCGCCGGCCTATCACGAGATCGCCGAGGGCTCGCGCCGCTACCAGGCGGCCGCCTTCGCCGAGGGCCACTACCTTCAGGTCGAGGTCGCCGCCCGCACGGTCAAGGGCGAGGCCAATCCGCTGGCGCAGAGGTTCCTCGACTTCATGACCACGCCCGCCTTCCAGGATGCGATCCCCGAGACCAACTGGATGTTCCCGGCCGCGGCCACCTCCGAGCCGCTGAACCCCGCCTTCGACGCACTGGTGAAGCCGCAAACGACGCTCGCCTTCGACGCCGCGGAGGTGGCGAGGAACCGGCAGGCATGGATCGACGAATGGCTGGCGGCGATGAGCCGCTAGGCCGGCATCGCCCCGCCGCGCCCCGCGTTTCCGCGATGCCCACGCCGCGCCTCGACTCGCTGCCGGGCCCTTCTCCCCGAGAGCGGCAGGGCCATCGCCTATGGCGGGACGCCTCCACCGCGTCATCCCGGCCGACCGAGCGAAGCGAGGGAGAGCCGGGACCCATTGAGCGGCACGGCCGGGCTCAAGGCTTGCGAGACGGTCCTGAAGTGCGCCAGCGCAAGGACCGGGCCGTGCTCGACGATGGCCGGACCAATGGGTCCCGGCTCCGCGGTCGCTTCGCTCCCTTGGCCGGGATGACGCCGGTATGGCGGGACGCCTCCACCGCGTCATCCCGGCCGACCGAGCGAA
>JACZJD010000503.1 GCA_014860725.1 Aquamicrobium sp. | reverse complement strand
CGGCATCGCCGGCGCAACCTCTCGTGCAGCTTGCCGCGACCGGCGAGCCCGCCCGTCCCCTCATCGCCCAGCAGCCCGCGGGCGACGCCAATCCCCTCCCCGGCGTGCGACAGGACTCGCTGTTCGAGATCTCGCGGCGGTCGGGCCTCGACGACGACAGCGACATCGACCTCCACGAGGGCGACGAGCCGCCCTACCAGCTCGCTTCGGCTGCGGGCCTGGCGCGGCTGGCGCCCAACGGGCTGCTGAAGCAGACCGACCATGTCGACGTCGCCTGCCTCAAGCCGTCGTTGGTACGCGTGCTCAAGACGGTGGAGCGGCATTACGGCCGCAAGGTCGTCGTGACGTCGGGATACCGCTCGCCGGACAGGAACCGCCGCGCCCGCGGCGCCCGCAACTCGCTGCACATGTATTGCGCCGCGGCCGACGTTCAGGTCGAGGGCGTCAGCAAGTGGGACCTCGCCCAGTTCGTGCGCAGCATGCCCGGCCGCGGCGGCGTCGGCACCTACTGCCACACCGATTCCGTGCATATCGACGTCGGGCCGGAGCGCGACTGGAACTGGCGCTGCCGCCGCCGCAAATAGCGCGCACACACGCCGGAAGAACCGGCCGGACGGCCTTCCGCCATCCTCTTCCCGTTTCCGGGAAAATTTCCCGCCGACAGCGCCGGAACGGGTTGCCCGCGGCAACGATGCTCACTATAAGCCTGTTCGTTCTGGCAAGCGCCCATCGTCTAGCGGTCTAGGACGCCGCCCTTTCACGGCGGAAACACGGGTTCGAGTCCCGTTGGGCGTGCCATTGACCATCAAGGACTTGGCGGCAGTTCCGCTTTTCCCCATGGATGTCGATCACCACGCGCGATGCCGGCTGCCGGCGCGCCGACACACGCTTACCCACCTTCCGCCGATGCCTTCGCGAAATGCAGGGTTGTGATGGCCGTTACACCGTCATGAGCTTGTCGATCTCCGCGCGGGCGATGCCGAGGCCCCAGCGCAGCAGGGCTGCGGCCTGCCCGTCGTCGGCGGCTTCCACGTAGCACCGCACCTCGGGCGCGTTGCCGGAAACGCGGAAGTGAACGGTGCGGCCGTCGGCGGACAGGACGCGGACGCCGTCGCGGGCGTCGACGCTGTCGATCGTGCCGAGATCGGCGAGCAATTCGCGCCGGTAGGCGTCGTCATGCTCCAGCCTGTCAAGGAACGGCGCGCTCGCCCGGCTCGGCACCTCGCGCAGCCGGTCGCTGGCGGTGGCACGGAAGCCGAAGCGGGCGGCAAGCTGCGACAGGGGCATGCCGTTGCGCGCGACGTCGCTGAGGACGCAGACGATCGGCAGCATCGCGTCGCGGGTGGGAAGTGCCGCAAGCCGCCGGCCCTCGCCCTCCACGGGAGACGCGAGCAGCACGCCGCCATTCGCCTCGAAGCCGACCACGCGCGCCGCCCCCGACCGCACTGCGGCGGCCATGCCCTCGATGACATAGGGCGAGCCGACGCGCGTGCGCACGACCTCGCGGAACAGGCCGCATGCCTCCAGCGCCGAGTTGGAGGTGACGGGCGTCACCACCGCATCGGCCTCCAGGCGCGCGGCGGTCATGGCGCCGACGAGATCGCCGCGGACGAAACGGCCGGCCTCGTCGGCGATCAGAGGCCGGTCGGCATCGCCGTCGGTGGCGACGATGGCGTCGAAGCCCCCCTCGCCCGCGAAGCGGTGCAGCAGCGCGACGTCCTCCGGCCGCAGCGCCTCCGTATCGACGGGAATGAAGGCCTGCGCCCGGCCGAGCGGAACGGCCTCGGCGCCGAGCGCCGACAGCAGGTCGACGATCAAGTCGCGCGCCACCGAGGAATGCTGGTAGACGCCGACGCGCAGCCCCGTCAGCGCCTCGCGGCCGAAGAAGTCGAGATAGCGGGCCGAGTAGCGGCCGAGGATATCCGGGAGGGTGCGCAGCTCGCCGCGCCGCGGCGCATCCGGCAGCGGCGGCCCGGAATGGATCGCCACGATCCCGGTTTCGTCGCGCTTGTCGATCTCGCCGTCGGCCCGGTAGAATTTCAGCCCGTTGCGGTCCTCGGGGATATGACTTCCGGTGACCATGATCGCCGGCAGGCCCCGCTCCATCGCGCAAAGCGCCAGCGCCGGTGTCGGCACGGCGCGGCAATCGAGCGCGTCGAAGCCCGCTGCCCGTATGGCGCCGTGGACGCGGCCGGCGATGGCCGGGCTCGACGCGCGCAGATCGTATCCGACCAGCACGCCGTCGCCGGGCCGGATGTCGCCGCGCCGTTCGAGCAAGGCGAGGAAGGCGCGCGTCCAGCTTTCCGCCGGCGGCCCGTCGAGCTCGCTGACCAGGCCGCGCAGGCCGCTCGTGCCGAATTTCAGATCCGTTGCCATGCTTCACACGCTCGCCATCGTGGTTTTCTCCTGCGGGACCGCCTCAGCCGCCGGCCCCGTCCCGGATGCGGTGCCTTTGCAGCACCTGCCGGTAAAGGTCGAGATAGGCCTCGCACATGGTTTCGGCACGAAACAGTGACGAGAAGCGGGCACGGGCGTTCGCCCCCAGCCGGGCCGCAAGCGCGTCGTCCTGCGCCAGCCTCAGCATCGCCTCGCCGAGACGCGCCGGGTCGGCCGGCGGCACCGCGAACCCGGTCTCGCCGTCGAGGTTGATATAGGTGGTTCCGGTGCCGATCTCGCAGGAAATCATCGGCCTGCCCGCCCTCGCCGCCTCGAGCAGCACGACGCCGAACGCTTCCGAGCGCAGGTGGGACGGCAGCACGAAGGCCCGGCAGAGTTCGAGCAGGCACTCCTTGTCCTCCTCCGACACCGCGCCGACGAGGCGGACATGCGGCGGGATCGCAAGGCCCGCGAAAGCCGACGGCTCCGTCGCCCCGGCAATGACCACGGGAAGGCCGGTCTGCCGCGCGGCCTCGACGAGGAACGGCAGGCCCTTGTAGTAGCGCGCCGAGCCGACGAACAGGAAGAAGCCGGAGCCCACCCGCCGCCGCCATTCTTCGACGCGGGCGGACGGCGGCGGCTCGCGCTCCCCGAGGGCGAGCGGGATCACCGTAACCCTTTCCCTGTGGCGAAGAAGCGTCTCGCTCGTGCGGGCATAGTTGGGCGAGGTGGCGACGATGGCGTCTGCGCGCCGCAGGAAGGCGTCCATCAGAGGCCTGTAGACGCGCAGCAGACGGCGCTGCCTGACGACGTCGGAATGGTAGACCACCACCGACGGCTTCGCGCGGCCATGCAGGAAATAGAGCACATCCGCGAACGGCCAGGGAAAATGATAGGTCACGACGTCGAACGGTGCGACGAGGCGTCCGAACGCGCGTGCCGCCTGCAGCGAGAAGCTGCTCGACGCAAGGTTGAAGCTGGTTTTCATCGGG
>JACZJD010000502.1 GCA_014860725.1 Aquamicrobium sp. | reverse complement strand
CCGCTCCTCCGGCACGAAGGCCGCCCCGAGCAGCCGCCGCCCGGAAATGTCGAGGCTCCCGGCGTCGCGGCCGCGCATGCGCACCACCGCGCCGTCGCGCTGCACCGCCTCGCCGGACACCGCCTCGAAGAACTCGCCCTGCCCATTGCCGGCGACGCCGGCGATGCCGACCACCTCGCCGGCATGGACCTTGAGCCAGATGTCGCGCAGCGGCATCGAGAACGGCCCGGCCGGCGGCCGCGACAGGCCGCGGATTTCCAGAAGCGCCTCGCGCGGGCCGGCATCGGCCGGCGTCTCGCGCACGATGGCCTGCACGTCGTTGCCCACCATCATGCGCGCCAGCGACGCGGCCGTCTCCTTGCGCGGGTCGCAATGCGCCACCACCTTGCCGTGGCGCAGCACGGTGGCGCGGTCGCACAGCCGCTTCACCTCCTCCAGCCGGTGGGAGATGTAGAGGATCGACTTGCCTTCGTCGCGCAGCCGCTCCAGCGTCTCGAACAGCTTGTCGGCCTCCTGCGGCGTCAGCACCGAGGTCGGCTCGTCGAGGATGATGAGCTGCGGCTTCTGCAGCAGGCAGCGGATGATCTCGATGCGCTGGCGCTCGCCGACCGAAAGGTCGCCGACCAGCGCATAGGGGTCGAGCGGCAGCCCGTAGGCGGCCGAAAGCTGCCGCGCCTTCTCGGCGATCTCGACGATGGAGGTGTCGTCGTCGAGCGACAGCAGGATGTTCTCCGCCGCCGTCAGCGCCTCGAACAGCGAGAAATGCTGGAACACCATGCCGATGCCGAGCTTGCGCGCCTGGCCGGGGCTCTTGATCGCCACCTTCTCGCCGTTCCACAGGATGTCGCCGGAGGCCGGCTCCAGCGAGCCGAACAGCATCTTGACGAAGGTGGACTTGCCGGCCCCGTTCTCGCCGAGAAGCGCGTGGATTTCGCCCTTCCCGATCGTCAGGTCGATGTCGTCGCACGCCCTGAGCTGGCCGAAAACCTTTGTGAGCCCCCGAACCTCAAGCAGAGGCGCGGCGCCCGTCTCGCGCTTGTCGCTCACCGTATCTCCCGGTTCCCGTTCGAACCCGTTCTGTGTTCCCAAGGTCATGGTAGGCGCGGCTTCCGGCAAGCGCAAACTTTTGCCTGCCTTGAAAGTGATGCAAGTCTTTCAACGTAAACCCATGCAATCGCCGGCCCGTCAAGGCCGGCGATCCGGGGGATTCGGCCTCACGGAATGAGGACGGTGGTGCCGGTCGTCCTGCGGCCTTCGAGGTCGGCATGCGCCTGCGCGGCCTCCGACAGCGGATAGCGCTGGTTGACCCTGATCTTGACCGCGCCGGAGCGCACCACCTCGAACAGCGCCGCCGCGCTCTCCTCCAGCTCGGCGCGCGTCGCGATGTAGGCGAACAGCGTCGGCCGCGTCAGAAAGAGCGAGCCCTTCTGCGACAGGATGCCGAGATTGAACGGAGGCACCGGGCCGGAGGACTGGCCGAACGACACCAGCATGCCGCGCGGCCGCAGGCAGTCGAGCGAGCCGTCGAACGTGTCCTTGCCGACGGAATCGTAGACCACGTCGCATTTCCTGCCGCCGGTGATCTCGGCGACGGCCTTGACGAAGTCGGTCTCGCGGTAGTTGACGACGTGGGCGTAGCCGTGGGCCTTCGCCAGCTCCGCCTTCTGCGCCGAGCCGACCGTGCCGATCACGTCGACGCCGAGATGCTTCGCCCACTGGCCGAAGATCAGGCCGACGCCGCCGGCCGCCGCGTGGTAGAGCACGTTGTCGCCGGGCTTCACCGCATAGGTGCGCCGCAGCAGATATTCGGCGGTCATGCCCTTGAGCATCATGCCGGCGGCTTCCTCGTCGGTGACGCCGTCGGGGACCTTCACCAGCCGCTCGGCCGGCATCACGCGCTCCTCGGCATAGGAGCCCGGCGCGCCGGCATAGGCGACGCGGTCGCCGACCTTCAGCTCCGTCACCCCCTCGCCCAGTTCCACGACCACGCCGGCCGCCTCGCCGCCCGGCGTCATCGGCAGGCCGTTGGGCGCGGGATAGAGCCCGGTGCGGAAATAGGTGTCGATGAAGTTCAGGCCGATGGCCGTATGCCGCAGGAGAACCTCGCCCTTGCCGGGCTTGCCGGGATCGACCTCCTCGTAGCGCAGAACCTCCGGTCCGCCGTGCTCGTGGATGCGTATCGCCTTGGCCATGTCATTCCTTCTTCAGTCCGAGTGTCGGGAAAAGCTGCATAACGCCGCCGATGACGAAGAGGTAGACCGCCGTGACGGCTATGCCCACCTGAACCGCAAGCGACGCCTCCATGTTCTGTATCAGCGCGACGATGCCGAAGGCGCACCAGGCGAGAAACACGCCGAGATTGAGCGTGCGCAGCCGCTTCACCCGCACGGGATGGAGGAAATAGACCGGCACGAAGGACAGGAAGGCCGCGACGACGACCACGCCGAACGAGGTCCATTCGCCCGTCTGCACGACGAAGAGGGTGAAGACCAGCATGTTCCACACCACCGGGAAGCCCTTGAAGAAGTTCTCCTTGGTCTTCATGCCGGTGTCGGCATAGTAGATCGCGCTGGAGACGACGATGATCGCCGCCGACAGGAACGACAGTCCCTCGCCCATGAACCCGCTCTGGTAGAGCGCGAAGGCCGGGATCAGCACGTAGGTGACGTAGTCGATGACGTTGTCGAGGAGCTCGCCCGACCATGTCGGCAGCACCTCCTTGACCTCGAGCTTGCGCGCGATCGGCCCGTCGATGCCGTCGACGAACAGCGCCAGCCCCAGCCACAGGAACATCGCCGTCCACTGCTTCTCGGCCGCCGCCACCAGCGACAGGAAGGCAAGGAACGAGCCCGAGGCGGTCAGGAGATGCACGGAGAAGGCGCGCGCCTGCGGCCAGGTCACCTTCTTCTTCGGGCGCGGAATGCGGTCGGCCAGCTTCCGCCTCGTCGAGGCCGCGCCGCTCACAGCCCGCGCCAGCCCAGCTTGAACTTGTCCCAAAGCACCGGCTCACCCTCTTGCAGACACGATCCGCCACAGCCCCTTGTGGAATTGCCGAAACTATAGGCAGGGCAACCGCCCGCACAAGCTCTAACCGCTCACAAATCACGGTTGAAGTCGCGCCGGCGGCGCGACGGGACGACGCGTCCTGTTGATCGCACGGGCCGGCCGGGCCTATACCCGCAGGACCATCGTCGCCACAGCGCCCGGAGGCCATGCCATGAAGATCGAGACCGACATCGTTGTCGCCGGCACCGGCCCGGCGGGCCTGACGGCGGCGCTGTCGCTGGCGCGGGCCGGCTTCTCGGTCGCGCTCGTCGGACCGGAGGTCAACGCCGCCGACCGCCGCACCACGGCGCTGATGAAGCCCTCGCTCGATTTCCTCGACGGCCTCGGCCTGCTCGACGCTATCCGGCCGCAGGCCGCGCCGCTCAGGGCCATGCGCATCGCCGACGCCACGACACGGCTCCTGCGCAGCCCCACCGTCACCTTCCGCGCCGCCGAGATCGGCGAGGAGATGTTCGGCATGAACATCCCCAACGCGCACCTGAACGCGGTCCTCGACCGCGCCGTCAGGGAGACGCCGGCGATCCGCCCGCTGCCTTCCCTCGTGAGGACGTGGACCCCCGGCCCCGACGCCATCGAGGCCGAGCTGGAGAG
>JACZJD010000501.1 GCA_014860725.1 Aquamicrobium sp. | reverse complement strand
GGCCAGGACGACGCCGATGACGAGGCGCCGCGGCCGCGGCGCGGCGCCTCGTCATCGGCGTCGTCCTGGCCGAGCGTCGTGAGGTCGCCGTCGAGCCATTCGATCTTCTTGCCGATCAGCGTCTCAATGGCGTCGAGATACTTGGTGTCCGAGCGCGTAACGATGGTGAACGACTTGCCCGAGCGCCCGGCGCGGCCGGTGCGGCCGATGCGGTGGACGTAGTCCTCGGCATGGATCGGCACGTCGAAATTGAACACGTGGCTGACGTCGGGGATGTCGAGGCCGCGCGCCGCGACGTCGGAGGCGACGAGCAGCTTGAGCTTGCCGTCCCGGAACGCCGCCAGCATGGCCATGCGGGCCCGCTGGTCCATGTCGCCGTGCAGCGCGCCGGCGTCGAAATCGTGCTTGACCAGCGAGCGGTAGAGCTCCGACACGTCGACCTTGCGGTTGCAGAAGATGATCGCGTTCTTGAGCTCCGGCTCCTCGGCGCGGATGAGGTTGCGCAGCGTCTCGCGCTTGTCCCAGCCCTTCGACTTGGACTTCACCAGGCGCTGGACGATGTTGACGCCGGCCGACGCCGCCCTCGACACCTCGACCCGCACCGGCGCGTGCAGGAACTGCTCGGTCAGCTTGGTGATCTCGGGCGGCATGGTGGCCGAGAAGAACAGCGTCTGCCGCGTGAAGGGGATCAGCTTGGCGATGCGCTCGATGTCGGGGATGAAGCCCATGTCCAGCATGCGGTCGGCCTCGTCGATGACGAGGATCTCGACGCCGGTCAGCAGCAGCTTGCCGCGCTCGAAATGGTCGAGCAGGCGGCCGGGCGTGGCGATCAGCACGTCGGCGCCGCGCTCGAGCTTGCGTTCCTGGTCGTCGAACGAGACGCCGCCGATCAGCAGCGCCACGGTCAGGCGGTGGTTCTTGCCGTACTTGACGAAGTTCTCCTCGACCTGCGCGGCGAGCTCGCGCGTCGGCTCGAGGATCAGCGTGCGCGGCATGCGCGCCCGGGCGCGGCCCTTCTCCAGCCGCGTGATCATCGGCAGCACGAAGGCGGCGGTCTTGCCGGTGCCGGTCTGGGCGATGCCGAGGATGTCCTTGCCGGCGAGCGCATGCGGGATGGCGCCGGCCTGGATCGGCGTCGGCGACGTGTAGCCGGCGTCGGAGACGGCCGACAGCACCTTTTGCGACAGCCCAAGGTCGGCAAAGGTAATAGCGGGCGCTTCGGTCACGGTTGCGACCTCGGTTTCGGTCTGGTCAGGTAATGACACGTTCTGGATGACTTTGCTGTTTCGCCAATGCTGCGACGCCGCCGCAATGCGTCCCGGCTCCAGCAGGAACGCATGGAGGCCTGCCGTCGCGTTAAGGCCCGATGGGGCCGATGTCAACGGCAGGCGCGCAAATTGGCCGCGAATCCGGCCTTCGGCTGCGATTCTGGTAAATCGTCGCGATCAATAGCGGAACTGTTCGGCGAGAATGCGTTCGTCCCACGAATGGCTGGCGTCGAACAGGAGCGTGACGGTGGAATCGTGCGATTCGCGCACCGTGACGGACGTCACCGACTTCACCTCGGTGTGATCGGCGACCGCGTTGACCGGCCGCTTGTCGCTTTCGAGGATGTCGAAGCGCACCGTCGAACGGTTGGGGATCAGCGCGCTGCGCCACCGGCGCGGGCGGAAGGGGCTGACGGGGGTGAGCGCCAGCAGCGGCGCGTCGAGCGGCAGGATCGGGCCGTGGGCCGACAGGTTGTAGGCGGTGGAGCCGGCCGGCGTCGCCACCATCACCCCGTCGCAGATCAGCTCGTCGAGCCGCACCTTGCCGTCGATGGAGATGCGCACCTTCGCCGCCTGCGCCGACTGGCGGAACAGCGACACCTCGTTGATGGCGCGCGCGGACACGACGTCGCCCAGGAGGGTGGTCGCCTCCATCACCAGCGGCCGGATCGTCTCGGCTGTGGCTGCGGCGATGCGCTCGCGCAGGCCGGTCTCCGAATATTCGTTCATCAGGAAGCCGACCGTGCCGCGGTTCATGCCGTAGATGGAGCGGCCGGAATCCATGTGCTCGTGGATCGCCTGGAGCATGAAGCCGTCGCCGCCGAGCGCCACCACCACGTCCGCCGCGGCCATCGGCGACTGGCCGTAGAGGGCCGCCAGCCGCGCCGCGGCCTCGCGCGCGTCGTCGGTGTCCGTCGAGATGAAGGTGAGGGCGAGGTTCTCGGTGGTCATACTGTGCCGGCGCGACGATGCCATGTCCGTCCGGTCCGTCGGCCGGTTCTGGCGCATGTGCTGACTAGCACGCGCCGGCCGATGTGGGTAGCGCCCTTGTGGGCGGCAGCGGCGCATCCTGCCCGCACATTCCGTTTTACGGCCGGACGAATTATGCTAACGCCTCGGGCATGCCCTTGTAGCTCAGTTGGTAGAGCACCTGATTTGTAATCAGGGGGTCGCGGGTTCGAATCCTGCCGGGGGCACCATTTTTCGTTTTCGCGCCTGCCGGTTTCTTGCCGCCAGCCGGTCCCCTCTGCTCCCTCCTGCCTCGGCAAAAATAATGTTCGCCGGCTTGGAACAAAACCCGCCGTGGCGGGTTTGATGGGTGTGAACGGCAGGAAATCGAAGGTGAAACACCCGGAAACTTCCTGAAATGCCGCTCACAAAAGGAGCCCGACGAGCCTTGCTCGCCGGGCTCTCCTTTTTTCGGGACAAGCCGAGCCGGCGCGCCGGAACAATCTGCCCCTCAAGCGGTTCGCCGGCGAAGACGAACGCTTGAGGAGCCGCACCCATGGACCCGCGCAGGAAACCCGACCGCCAGCCCGCCGAGGAGAGCAGCGACGACATCCGGGACGAGACCCCCGGATGGGAGGAGCAGGACTGGGAGGCGATAGAAAGCGGCGCGATCCGGCCCGACAGCATCCCCGAGAATGGCGACCTCAGATACGACGTCGAGCGCGCGGGCGAACTGCCCGAGGAGGACGACGACAACGCCTATCAGAACAGCGACGAGGCGTTGCCCGAGGATCGCGACGAGGCCGCCATCGCCCGCAATCCGGCGAAGGAAGGCGGCCGCTTCGACGAGGTCTGACGCTCCTGCCGGCCTTTCTCCGGGTGAGCCGCAGCAGCGGCTGGCCGCCTGCGGCGGCGTGCCTCCGTTCGGGTCTTTGCGTCCCGCTTTCATTTTCCCGGCTTCAGGCATAGATTGTCGTCATCGGCAGTCTTGCAGTCTGCTCGAATGCAGCCGGAGAGTTCACCGTGTCGAGGGACGGCAACCTGCCGCAACGGTGGAACCATGCGGTCGCCACGCCCATGGCGGCGACCTGGCTGGCCATCGTCATGCTCGCGGCCATCGGCGGGCTTGCCTTTCTCATCGTCTGGCAGAGCTACAAGGGGGCGCTGGAAGCCGGCGAAGCGCGGGCGAAATCCTCCGCGCAGGTCGTCGCCGCCCACATCGAATGGATGGTCGAGGCGAGCGACCAGGCCTTGCGCCGCATCGACGTCGCTCTGGGCGACGATCCGATCAGGATCTCCGCCGGGGCGATCACCGACATCAGGCAGGCCGTCGGGGACCTGCCGAGCGGCTTCCAGTATTCCGTCTATGACGAGACCGCCCATTTGAGGCTGTCGAGCGTTCGCGAGGCGATCGGCGTCGAGGTCTCCGACCGGGAATATTTCCAGCGCCTGCGCGACGGCGAGCCCGTCGTCATCTCGCCGCAGCTCAAGGAGCGCCTGAGCGGCGAGCAGGTCTTCGTCATCGCCCGGCGCATCGCGCGCAACGGGCGCCTTCACGGCGCTGCGAGCATCGCCATCCCCACCAGGACCCTGGACGAGTTCTGGCGCACCATGGAGCTCGGCCCGCACTCGACGGTCGCCGTCATCCGCACCGACGGCTGGCTGGTGGCGCGGCATCCGCAGCTCGCCGAGACCATCGACCTCGGCGAAACGCCTCTTTTCACCCGCTATCTGCCGGAGACGCCGGCCGGCTTCTACCACAGCGCCGTCTCGCCGGCCGACGGGCTCTCCCGCATCGTCGGATACCGGAAGGTCGACAACTGGCCGCTCGTCGCCACCACCGGCGTCGAGCGCTCCGAAACCCTGCAGTATTTCTGGCTGAGCCTGTGGTCGGGGCTCGCCATCGGCGTGCCGGTGATCGGCCTTCTCGTCCTCGGAACGGTCTGGATCGTGCGTCTGCTGCGGGCGGATGCGGCCCGGCGTATCGAGCTGGAGCAGGCGCTGGAGCGCAACCAGTTCCTGCTCCGCGAGGTCCATCATCGCGTCAAGAATAACCTTCAGGCGGTGTCGTCCCTGGTGCAGCTCCAGCCGCTGCCGAAGGAGAGCAAGGAGGACATGACGCGGCGGATCAAGGCGATGACCGCCGTGCACGAGCAGATCTACGGGTCGGACCAGTTCGACCGCGTCGAGCTCGCCCCCTATGCGGAGCGGCTGGTCAGGGACATCGCCGCGGGGTTCAGCAGGAACGTCGACATCGAGACCAGGCTGGAGCCGGTCAGCATCGGCCGGGATCGGGCGCTATCCGTCGGCCTGATCATCAACGAGATCGTGTCGAACGCCTTCAAGCATGCATTCGCGGACAGGGACGAGGGCCGGCTCTACTTCGAGCTGGCCCGGGAAGGCGAGGGCGCCCGCCTGACCGTGAAGGACGACGGACCCGGATACACGCCCGGCAGCGGCGGAAAGGGCATGGGCAGCCGGCTCATCGCCGGTTTCGTGGCGCAGCTCGGCGGCGCGGCGAAGGTCGAGAACGCCGGCGGCACGACGGTCACGGTCACGTTCCCGACGGCGTGACCGTTGGCGGCGGGCGGCTCGGCCCGCGGAACCGCCGGCATGCCGGCAGGTTAGGGCGAT
>JACZJD010000500.1 GCA_014860725.1 Aquamicrobium sp. | reverse complement strand
CACCTACATCTACCCGCCGAAGCCATCGATGCGGATCATTTCCGACATCTTTTCATACACTTCGTGCAACATGCCGAAGTTCAACTCGATCTCGATCTCCGGCTACCACATCCAGGAGGCCGGGGCGACTGTCGACCTCGAGCTCGCCTACACGATCGCCGACGGTATCGAATATGTGCGCGCCGGCGTCGCCGCCGGGCTCGACGTCGACACATTCGCGCCGCGCCTCTCCTTCTTCTGGAACGCCGGCATGAACTTCTTCATGGAGGTCGCCAAGCAGCGCGCCGGCCGCCTCTTGTGGGCGGCGCTGATGAAGAAGAACTTTGCGCCGAAGAGCGACAAGTCGCTGGCGCTGCGCGCCCACACGCAGACGTCGGGCTGGTCGCTGACGGCGCAGGACCCCTACAACAACATCGTGCGCACCATGATCGAGGCCATGGCCGCGACCCAGGGCCACACCCAGTCGCTGCACACCAACTCCTTCGACGAGGCGCTGGCCCTGCCCACCGACCATTCGGCGCGGATCGCCCGCAACACGCAGATCGTGCTGCAGAAGGAGTCCGGCACCACGCGCATCATCGATCCCTGGGGCGGTTCGGCCTTCGTCGAACGGCTGACCCACGACCTCGCCGCCCGCGCCCTTGCCCACATCGAGGAGGTGGAAAGCCTCGGCGGCATGGCGGCGGCGATCGAGAAGGGCATCCCCAAGCTGCGCATCGAGGAGGCCGCGGCGCGCACCCAGGCGCGCATCGATTCCGGCGAGCAGGTGATGGTCGGCGTCAACGCCTTCAGGCCCGAGCGCGAGATCGAGATCGACGTGCTCAAGGTCGACAATGCCGAAGTCCGCGCCCGCCAGCTTGCCAAGCTGCAGCAGCTGAAGGGCACGCGCGACGTCGCCGCCGTGGAGACCGCGCTCGCCGACCTCACCCGCGCCGCGCAGGGCGACGGCAACCTGCTCGAATTCGCCGTCCGCGCCGCCCGCGCCAAGGCGACCGTCGGCGAGATCTCGCTGGCGCTGGAGAAGGTCTTCGGCCGCCACGTCGCCGAGGTGCGCACGATCTCCGGCGTCTACCGCAAGGAGATCGGCGAGAACGCCACCGTCGACCGCGTCCAGGCCCAGGTCGAGGCGTTCGTGAGGAAGACCGGATCGAAGCCGCGCATTCTCGTCGCCAAGATGGGTCAGGACGGCCACGACCGCGGCCAGAAGGTGATTGCCACCGCCTTTGCCGATCTCGGCTTCGACGTCACCGTCGGCTCGATGTTCCAGACGCCCGAGGAGATCGCGAGGCTCGCCGTCGAGCACGACGTGCACATCGTCGGCGCCTCCTCGCTCGCCGCCGGCCACCTCACGCTGATCCCGGAACTCCGCCAGGCGCTCGCCCGGCTCGGCCGAGAAGAGATCATGATCGTCGCCGGCGGCGTCATCCCGCCGCAGGATTTCGACGCCGTGCTCGCCGCCGGGGCCGTCGCCATCTTCCCGCCCGGCACGGTCATCCCGGAAGCGGCGGAAGAGCTGATGGAGCGCCTGCTCGCGGGGTAGGCGCGCCGCCGATCTGCCCTCTTGCCGGGGAGCCGAAGGCCGGGCCGCGACGCAGCCCGTTGGCGCGAATGCCGGTGGACGCCGCGCCCATCCTGCGCGACACTGACGTCGCTGCGCCACACCGGCGTTCTTGGCGTCGCTGCGCGACACGGGGCGCGAAACGAAACCGGAGCGGTCATGGCCGGAGAATACAGGCAGTTCCGCGAAGGCGACGGCGAGGCCCGGCGCGGGCTGTGGCAGCGCCTCGCCCGCAAGGACATGGGCGACGCCGCCTGGGACGAGGCCGCCTCCTTTTCCAGCGACCGCGCCTTCCGCAAATTCGGCGTCGTCTTCATCGTCGCCCTCGCCGCCGCGATCCTCGCCGTGACGATGCTCGGCCTGTGAGCCCGGCGGTGCTGGCGGGGGCGCCCCGCGCGGAACCGGGGGGGCAGGTTCCCGTCGACGACGGATCGCGAAAGCCGGCGCACCCGGCGCCCGTCCGCTCCCCTACGCAGTGAGGGGTGAG
>JACZJD010000499.1 GCA_014860725.1 Aquamicrobium sp. | reverse complement strand
CCGCGCACCAGCCCGGGGTCGCGGAAGCGCACGTCGGCCTTGGCCGGATGCACGTTGACGTCGACCAGCGCCGGGTCGAGCTGCAGGAACAGCGCCGCCACCGCGTGGCGGTCGCGCGGCAGCACGTCGGCATAGGCCCCGCGCAGCGCCCCGGCCAGCCAGCGGTCGCGCACCGGCCGGCCGTTGACGTAGAGATACTGGTGCAGCGCATTCGCCCGCGTGAAGGACGGGATCGAGGCGAAGCCCGACAGAAGCACGCCCTCGCGCTCGGCCTCGATGACGAGCGCGTTGTCGGCGAACTCGCGCCCGATCACCTGCGCGATGCGGTCGTCGTGGCTGTCGCAGGCGGGCAGGTCGAGCGTCGTGCGGTCCATGCCGGAGAGCGTGAAGCGCACGGCCGGAAAGGCGATGGCGATGCGCTTCACCACCTCCGTTATCGCGCCCGCCTCGGCGCGCTCGCCCTTCATGAACTTGAGCCGCGCCGGCGTGGCGAAGAACAGGTCGCGCACCTCGACCAGCGTGCCGCGGTTGGCCGCCACGGGCCGGACCGGCGAGACGCGCCCGCCCGTCACCGCGATCTCGTGGCCGGCATCGGCGTCGGCGGTGCGCGAGCGGATCGCCAGCTTGCCGACCGAGCCGATGGAGGGCAGCGCCTCGCCGCGGAAGCCGAGCGAGCGGATGTCGTCGATGTCGTCGGAGAGCTTCGAGGTGCAGTGGCGCTCGACGCTCAGCGCCAGATCCTGCGCGTCCATGCCCGAGCCGTCGTCGCCGACGCGGATGAAGGAGAGCCCGCCGCCCGCCGTCGCGATCTCGATGCGCGCCGCGCCCGCGTCGAGCGCGTTCTCCACCAGCTCCTTGACCACGCTCGCCGGCCGCTCGATTACCTCGCCGGCGGCGATGCGGTTGATGACGGTCTCGGAAAGGTGACGGATGGCCATGCGCCGATCATAAAGGGATTCGCATGGCGCCGTCAGGGCGCCGGCGCCTGCGAATTGAACCGACCGCTAACCATTGCGGGCGATTGCGGCCACGTGCCGCGCCTTTCCGCCCGTCTTCACCCTCACTTTTTAACTTCTCCGTGCTGTCGTGGTCGCAGGTGAAATGCCGTGGACCAGGGGGATGGGGCGTTGATGGCATCGGCCGGCCGGCTGCGCTCGGGCGCAGACAGACTGATCCTGTTCATCAGGGGCGCGTATTGGGGCGCGCTGCTGCTGGTGGCGGCGATGGCGCTGGCCACCTATCTCCTGCTCCAGCACATGATGGCCACGCACCAGCGCGACGACGCGCTGATGGCGCTGGTCGACTCGCAGAAGACCCTGTCGCAGCGCATCGTCCTGCTCTCCAACGCCGCCCGCCTCGCCGCGCCCGGGCAGCAGAAGCCGATCATCGGCTCGCTGCGCGCCTCGACGCGCCAGTTCGAGATCAATTACGACCATCTCCTGGAGACGACGCAGGCCAACGACGCCTCGGTGGCGTCGCAGACCGTGCGCGCGATCCTGTTCGGCGGCCCGCACCATCTCGACTATTTCACCACCAACCTCGCCGCCAACAGCTGGCGGGTCATCTCCGCGCTCGAGGTCGGCTCCGGCGGCGACAACGCCGACGAGACCTATCGCCTGGGCAGCGAGTGGGCGATGCTCGACGACACGGTCGCCGGCGCGGCGCTCGGCGGCTACACCGCGCTCGGCGAGCATCTCGCGGCCGGCTCGCTCGACCTTCTCGACCGCATGCTCAACCTCCATCGCACCCTGTTCTTCGCCATGATCGGCATGCTCGGCATCATCGCCCTGTTCATCTTCCGGCCGATGACCGAGATGATCCGCCGCCGCACCAGCGAGCTGGTCGACGCGCGCAACTCCATGGCCTTCATCGCCGCCCATGACGGCCTGACCGGCCTCAACAACCGCATCTTCATGCGCGACCATTTCGACACGCTCTTGAAGGCGGCCGAGCGCCGCGGCGAGCGGCTGGCGGTCATCCAGATCGACCTCGACCGCTTCAAGCAGATCAACGACACGCTCGGTCACGCCGCCGGCGACCACGTGCTGGTCACGACCGCGCAGCGCATGCGCGCGTCCTGCCGCGATTCCGACATCTGCGCCCGCCTCGGCGGCGACGAGTTCGTCATGGTCATGCCGGCGGCCGGCTCCCCGCGCGACATCGACGAGTTCGCGCGCCGCATCCTCCAGGCGATCAACGAGCCGATCCTCTACGAGGGCTCGACCGTCCTGTGCGGCGCCAGCGCCGGCATCGCGGTCTATCCGGTCGATGCCGACAATGCCTCGGACCTTCTCGTCCATGCCGATCTCGCGCTCTACGCGGCCAAGAAGCAGGGCAGGGGCTCGCATGCCTTCTTCTCGGGCGAGCTGCGCCGCGAGCTCGAGCACCGCAAGCAGCTCGAGCACGACCTCGCCGAGGCGATCGCGACCAACGCCTTCAGCGTCTATTTCCAGCCGCAGGTGTCGCTGGTCGACGGCAGCATCGCCGGCATCGAGGCGCTGGTGCGCTGGCCGCATCCGCGGCGCGGCATGGTCCGGCCCGACGAGTTCATCCCCGTCGCCGAGAAGGCGGGCTTCATGCCGGCCATCGGCCGCATCGTCATGCGCAAGGCGATCAACGAGGCCGCCGCCTGGCAGCGCGCCGGCATCGACTTCGCGCGGCTGGCGATCAACGTCTCCGGCACCGAGCTGCGCGAGCCCGACTTCATCGACTTCCTGTTCCATACCCTCGACCAGGCCGGGCTGCCGCCGCAGCGCCTGGCGCTGGAGATCGTGGAATCGGTGATCCTCGACGACGAGAAGACTGGCATCGCCGCCAAGCTGCGCTCGATCCGCGCCGCCGGCGTCCATCTCGAGCTCGACGATTTCGGCACCGGCTACGCCTCGCTCAGCCATGTCAGCCCCAACGAGATCGACCGGCTCAAGATCGACCGCCGCTTCGTGCAGAACATCGACGTCGACGGCGAGAACGCCAAGATCGTCCGCGCCATCACCGATCTGGCGCGCGGCCTCGGCATCGCCATCGTCGCCGAGGGTGCCGAGACGGAGGCGGAGCTGTCGTCGCTGCTGACGCTCGGCTGCGATCAGGTGCAGGGCTATTCCATCGCCTATCCCATGCCCAAGGCGCAGACGCGCGACTGGCTGGTCTCGCGCTCGCCCGGCCGGAAGCGCCGCCCGGTGGAGATGGCGGGCTGAGAACAGTCGCGGCCGCCAACGGGCTCCGATGCCGGCCGGCATCGCGGCCGGTTGGCGACGGCCCCGTCGCGGACTAGAGTGCGCCAGCCGGCGCGGGCGACGCCGCCGGCATCGTGGCGGACAGGGCAACGCGCCGGGGCAGGGGCCGAATGAATCCCGACATCGTCAAGCCGATCTTCTTCGCGCTCTCCGGGCTGCTCGCGGTGGCGATGATCGCCGCGCTCATCTCGGCCGCGCGCCTGTGCTACCGCATCGAGGCGCGTTCCGGCCGTCCGCTGTTGAAAAACGGCCTGCCGGGCTACGCCAACGTCGTCCCCGTCGCCTTCAACGTCGGCGTGGCGCAGGACGAGGAGACGCAGGCGCTGCGCCGGCGGATGAACGGCCGCCTGCTCGCCATCCTCGCCGGCTTTCCCGTCTTGTATCTTTTCCGCTGGGCTGCCGGGGTGCTATCGAGCTGACCACGATTGTCCGCAAGAGTCGCGCCCGCGGCTCCGGATCGCTCCGGCATCCAGCGAGGCCGGCATTCAGGGAGGACGGAGATGATTTCCTCGTTCACACGCTCTTTTCTGGCCTCGGCCGCGCTCGCCGCGGCCGGCTGGCTGGCGGCCACCGCCGGCGTCGCGGCGCAGGAGGTGACGCTCAGGCTGCACCAGTTCCTGCCGGCGCAGGCCAACGTTCCCGCGAACCTTCTCTATCCGTGGGCCGACAGGGTCGAGGCCGCGTCCGGCGGCCGCATCAGGATCGAGCGCTATCCGGCGATGCAGCTCGGCGGCACGCCGCCGCAGCTCATCGACCAGGCGCAGGACGGCACCGTCGACATCGTCTGGACCCTGCCGGGCTACACGCCCGGCCGCTTCCCCACGACCGAGGTGTTCGAGCTTCCCTTCATCATGACCAATGCCGAGGCGACGTCGAAGGCCTATTGGGACCTGTTCGAGGCGCATATGAAGGACGGCGAGTTCGCCGGCGTGCACATGATCGCGACATGGGTGCACGGGCCGGGCGCCATCCACGCCAACCGCGCCGTCGGGAAACTCGAGGACCTGCGCGGCATGAAGATGCGCGCGCCGAGCCGCATCATCAACACGCTGCTCGGCGAGCTCGGCGCGACGCCGGTCGGCATGCCGGTCCCCGCCGTCACCGAGGCGCTGTCGCGCGGCGTCATCGACGGCGCGGTCATCCCGTGGGAGGTCGCGCCCTCGGTGAAGGTCGAGGAGCTGGTCGGCTATCACACCGAGTTCGCCGAGGGCGAGGCGCTCTACACTGCGACCTTCGTGCTCGCCATGAACAAGGCCCGCTACGACAGCCTGCCCGAGGATCTGAAGAAGGTGATCGACGACAATTCCGGCCGCGAGCTGTCCGGCCTGTTCGGCAGGCTGCAGGAGGAGGGCGACACGCCGGCGCGCCAGCTCGCCGTCGACCGCGGCAACGCCATCGTCCGCCTCGACGCCGAAGAGACGGCGGTCTGGAAGCAGGCGTCGCAGCCGGTGATCGACGGCTGGGTGGCAGAGATGAACGGGCGCGGCCTCGACGGCCAGGGCCTGCTCGACGAGGCGCGGGCGCTGATCGGGAAATACACCGCCGGGCAGTAGATCGGCGGAGGCGTTGCGGGGCGGCGGCAGGAGGCAGAGGATTTCATGAGGCTGTCGGTGGCCGTCGAATGGCTGGCGCGCGGGCTGGCGGTGCTGGGCGGGCTGGCGCTGGTGGCCATCACCTGCCTCACCGTCGTCTCCGTCACCGGCCGCGCCTTCGTGCGGCAGGGGCTCGGCCCCGTCCCCGGCGATTTCGAGCTCGTCGAGGCGCTGACCGCCTTCGCCGTCTTCGCCTTCCTGCCGTGGTGTCAGCTGCGCCGCGGCCACGCCACCGTCGACGTCTTCACCCGCTTCCTGCCCGAGCGCGCCAACCGCGCCATCGATCTGGTCGCGGAGGTGCTGATGACGCTGGTGGTGATCCTGATCGCCTGGCGCCTGTGGCACGGCATGGCCGAGAAGCGGCTCTATGGCGAGACGACCTTCATCCTCCAGTTCCCGGTCTGGTGGGGCTTCGCCGCCGCGCTCGCCGCGGCCGCGGCCGGCGTGGTCGT
>JACZJD010000498.1 GCA_014860725.1 Aquamicrobium sp. | reverse complement strand
GAGCTGATCTTCGTGCTCGGCGCCGACCATGGCGGCTATGTCAAGCGGCTGGAGGCGCTGGCCAACGCCGTGTCGGACAACAAGCTCAAGCTGACCGTGCTTTTGTGCAACCTCGTCAAGCTCTATCGCGACGGCGAGCCGGTGCGCATGTCGAAGCGGTCGGGCGAGTTCGTGACGCTGCGCGACGTGGTCGACGAGGTCGGGCGCGACCCGATCCGCTTCATGATGCTCTACCGCAAGAACACCGAGCCGCTCGACTTCGACTTCGCCAAGGTCACCGAGCAGTCGAAGGACAATCCGGTGTTCTACGTCCAGTATGCCTCGGCGCGCTGCCATTCCGTGTTCCGGCAGGCGGCCGAGCAGCTCGGCGCGCTGCCCGACCGCGCCGCGATGAAGGCGGCGGCGCATCTCCTGACCGAGGAAGGGGAGATCGGGCTCATCCGCAAGCTCGCCGAATATCCGCGGCTGATCGAGGCGGCGGCGCAGTCGCTGGAGCCGCACCGGCTCGCCTTCTACCTCTACGATCTCGCCCAGGCGTTCCACGCGCACTGGAATCGAGGCACCGACAACCCCGACTTACGGTTTGTTAAGGTTAACGAACCACAATTGACCCGTGCCAGGCTGGGTCTGGTGCGGGCCGTCGCGGATGTCCTGACATCCGGCCTGGCGCTGGTCGGGGCAGCAGCTCCCGAGGAGATGCGCTAAGGTCTGCCGGGTTTCCCGTCACCTTTTACCCACAATGCCTTGGTACGGGCCAACCCCAAGTGACGTCGCCGGCGTCCGACCGAGTGTGAGTGCGGGAAAAAGCATGGCAGACACCAACCACATCAGGCGCGATGATTATGTCGAGTTCTCCGAGAACGATCCGTTCGCGGAACTGGCGCGCATCATGGGTCATGACCCGAGAGTGCAGGAGCCTGCCGCCGAGGCGCAGCCCGCACACGTAGAACCGGCCGCGACGTCCGCCGACGCCGCAGCCGACGAAGACGATTTCGGCATCGACCTCGAAAGGGAACTGGCCGGCGAGTTCGATTTCGCCGAGTTCGAGGAGCCGGCGCCCGTTGCCGACTGGCGCGACGAGACGACCGCGCCGGCCGCCGGGGCCGATGCGCCGGCGCATGACGAGCCGGTGTCGCTCGACGCCGGGTTCGACGAGTTCTTCCGCGAGAGCGAGGCCCCCGCCTCGCAGGACCATGCGCAGGCGTCTTCCCCCGCTGTGGCGCAGGACGAAGACGTCCCCGCGGCGATCGCGGAGGACGATCTCGAGGACGCGCTGGAGCGCGAGCTGTTCGCCGAGCCGGCTTCCTTCGAGCCCGAGGCCGCGCCGCAGGGCGAGGCCGCCTATGCAGCCTATGACGAGCCGGCCGCGGAACCGGTCTATGACTACGACGCCCCGGTGTATGACGCGCCTGCCTATGATCCGCCGGCCGCCCGGGCGGCCGATGCCGGCGAGCCGGAAGCGGATGCCGGCGACGAGGCGTGGACCGCCGAGGCCGAATTCGATCTCGACTTCCTCGAAAGGGAGCTTGCCGCATCCTCCGCGCCGGCCGTTGCGGCCTCTTCGGCGGCCGATGCGCCTGCGGCCTATGCCGCCGCGCAGCCCGACCCCGTGCCGGAAGCCGTCTCGCCCGAGGCGGACTACGCATTCGAGGAGCCCGCCGCCGAGCCTGCGCCGGCCGCGCTGAGCCTCGAGGAGGAGCTGAACCTCCTGCTGGCGGACGATGGGCCGCCCGTGGCTGCTGCCGCCGCATCCGTCGCTCCGTTCGCAGCCGCTGCCGCGCCGGCCGCTGTGAGCGCCGAGCGTCCGGCGATCAGCTATTT
>JACZJD010000497.1 GCA_014860725.1 Aquamicrobium sp. | reverse complement strand
TCCGTCGCCGCCACCAGCCGGTCTATCATGGCGATCAGCCGCGCGTTGAGCAGCGTGGTCAGCGCCCGGCGCGGCCCGCCGAGCCTGGCGGAAAGCTCGTGGCTCGCCGTCACCGGCAGGCCGGTCTGCCGCCTTATCAGTTCGGTCGCGGCCAGCTCGTGCTCGGGGTTGCGCACCGCGAAATAGGCGCAGACCGCGAAGCCCGACACCGTTGGCGCCAGTGCCGGCAGTGCGTCGGCGAGCGGCGACAGGTCGAGGCGGGCGGCGTTGCCGTGGACGTCGTGGCCGCCGGGCAGGAAGACCACCGGATCGCCGCCGAGCGCCGCACGCAGGCCGTCGCGGTCGAGGTCGGCGTCGGCAAAGCCGATCATGACGAGGCAGACGCGGCCGCCCTGTCCCTCGACCAGCGCGTTGGTGGCGAGCGTCGTCGACATCGACACCAGCGCCACCGAGGACGGCTCCACGCGTGCCTTCTCCAGCACCGCGCCGGCCGCGCCGGCGATGCCCACGGCGAGGTCATGGCGGGTGGTCAGCGCCTTGGCCTTGGCGACCACCTCGCCCTTCGGCCCGCGATCCTGCGCCCACAGCACCGCGTCGGTGCAGGTGCCGCCGGTGTCGATGCCGAGAAACAGGTCGGAATGCGGGGCCGAAGGAGGAGTCATGCCACCGGCTTTAGCCCATCGCGCGGCGACAAGCATCTGTCATTTGCCGGGGAAAGGCGCTAGAGGATCGTCATGGAACTGAACGACACGATCGCCCGCGACGAGCCGGCCGCCGCGCCCGCCGCTCCTGCCCAGCCGAAGAAGGTCTTCGTCAAGACCTATGGCTGCCAGATGAACGTCTACGATTCGCAGCGCATGGCCGATGCGCTGGCCGCGGAAGGCTACCGCCCGACCGAGGCGATCGAGGATGCGGACCTCGTGCTCCTCAACACCTGCCACATCCGCGAGAAGGCGGCCGAGAAGGTCTATTCCGAGCTCGGCCGCATCCGCCGGCTGAAGGCCGAGCGCGGCGCCGAAGGCCGCGAGACCATCGTCGGCGTCGCCGGCTGCGTGGCGCAGGCCGAGGGCGACGAGATCATCCGCCGTGCGCCGGTGGTCGATCTGGTGATCGGCCCGCAGACCTATCACCGCCTGCCGGACGCCGTCAGGAAGGCGCGCGCCGGCCAGAAGGTGGTCGAGACCGAATACGCCATCGAGGACAAGTTCGAGCGCCTGCCCGAGCTGCGCAAGGCGGCGGTCAGGAGCCGCGGCGTCACCGCCTTCCTGACCGTTCAGGAAGGCTGCGACAAGTTCTGCACCTTCTGCGTCGTGCCCTATACGCGCGGCTCGGAGACCTCGCGTTCCGTGGCGCAGATCGTCGCCGAGGCCGAGCGCCTGGCCGAGGCCGGCGTGCGCGAGGTGACGCTGCTCGGCCAGAACGTCAACGCCTGGCACGGCGAGGGGCCTGACGGTTCCGAGTGGGGGTTGGGACGGCTCCTCTGCCGGCTGGCCGAGATTCCGGGCATCGCCCGGCTGCGCTACACCACCAGCCACCCGCGCGACATGGACGACGAACTGATCGCCGCCCATCGCGACCTCGACGCGCTCATGCCCTATCTGCACCTGCCGGTGCAGGCCGGCTCCGACCGCATCCTCAAGGCCATGAACCGCCGCCACACGGCCGACGACTATCTGCGCCTGATCGACCGCATCCGCGCCGCCCGCCCCGACATCGCCATGTCGGGCGACTTCATCGTCGGCTTCCCCGGCGAGACGGACGAGGATTTCGAGGCGACGATGCGGATCGTGCGCGAGGTCGCCTACGCGCAGGCCTTCTCGTTCAAATATTCGCCGCGCCCGGGAACGCCGGGCGCCGATCTGCCGTTGCAGGTCGAGGAAGCGGTCAAGGACGAGAGGTTGCAGCGGTTGCAGGCATTGCTCGGCGAGCAGCAGGCCGCCTTCGCGGCGAGCCGGGTCGGCTCCACGATGGATGTTCTGGTCGAGAAGCCCGGCCGCCACGCCGGCCAGCGCGTCGGCCGCTCGCCGTGGCTGCAGCCGGTAATCGTTGATGAAAAGGCCGGCGAAATCGGCGACATTGTCAGCGTGCGAATCACGAAGGCCGGTCCCAACAGCCTCTTCTCCGAGCCGGCATGATCGGAGTGGAGCCCTGAAGAGGAGAGACGCTTGAGCGCCACCACGGACCTGAAAGCCGCCCCTTCCGGGGCCTCGGACATGGCGCACATCGTCCTGACCTTCGACAACAACAAGCATGCGAGCGCGCTCTACGGCCAGTTCGACGAGAACCTGGCCCGCCTCGAGCGCAAGCTCGGCGTCGACATCCGCTCCAAGGGCAACCAGCTCTCGATCAAGGGCGACCCGACGGCGGCCGAGCAGGCGCGGCGCGCTCTCGACTATCTCTACGACCTGCTGCAGAAGGGCCACGAGCTGTCGCAGTCCGAGGTGGACGGCGCCATCCGCATGGCGGTGGCCGCCGACGACCAGCTCACCCTCCCGACCATGGAGCGCAAGGGCAAGATGGCCGCGGCGCAGATCTCGACGCGCAAGCGCACCATCTACGCCCGCTCGGCCAACCAGGACGCCTATATGCGCGCGCTGGAGCGCGCCGAGCTCGTCTTCGGCATCGGCCCGGCCGGCACCGGCAAGACCTATCTCGCCGTGGCGCACGCAGCCCAGCTGCTCGAGCGCGGCGCGGTCGAGCGCATCGTCTTGTCGCGCCCGGCCGTCGAGGCCGGCGAGCGGCTCGGCTTCCTGCCCGGCGACATGAAGGAGAAGGTCGATCCGTATCTGCGGCCGCTCTACGACGCGCTCTACGACATGATCCCGGCCGACAAGGTCGAGCGGGCCATGGCCGCCGAGGTGATCGAGATCGCGCCGCTCGCCTTCATGCGCGG
>JACZJD010000496.1 GCA_014860725.1 Aquamicrobium sp. | reverse complement strand
TTACATAGTAAAACCGAGAAGATATTAAATGTCATGGATCCATTAAGAACTATAGATAAATCGTTTTTTGGGGGTCATATCGAAATGATGGTAAATCGGCGCTGCCCGCCGCCTCGGCGGCAAGAAGCGGCCACGCCTCCTCGACGATGTAGGGGCCGCCGCCGACCGACTCGCGCGAGGACATCAGCACGAAGCGGCCGACCCGGAACGGCATGGTCGCGAAGTTGCCGCGGCCCGACAGATAGTGGGCGACGTCGCCGGCGCTGGCGTTGCGCAGCCGCGCCAGCGTGACGTGCGGCACGAACTTGCGCGGATCGGCCGGCAGGCCGAGGCGCTGGCAGATGCGCTCGATCTCGGCCTGGAGCGCGGTGAGGGCGGGCGACGGCGATACGCCGGCATAGACCGAATGCGGCTTCCGCGAGCCGAAGGCGCCGACGCCGACAGCGTCAGCGTGAAGGCCGGCCGGCGCACCCGGTCGAGCGCGTTGGCGATCTCGTCGGCGACATGGCCCTCGACGTCGCCGATGAAGCGCAGCGTGATGTGGTAGTTCTCGACGTCGATCCATCGTGCGCCGGGCAGTCCGCCGCGCAGGAGCGAGAGCGAGAGGGCGGCGTCGCGCGGAATTTCGAGGGCGGTGAAAAGTCGCGGCATGGGGACGCCTCCTCGAATCGACTGCTGTTGCCAAGCGAATCATCGTTCCAGGCAACGGGCAAGCTGTTTTGCACGGCCGCGGCGGCGGCCTGTGGATCGCGCCCGCCCTCACCCGCCGTTGGGCAGCGCGGCCTCGCCGGCCAGCACCGCCTCGATCACCGGCAGGAAGCCCTCCACCATGCGGTCGACGCCCTCGGCGTTGGGGTGCATGCCGTCGGGCAGGAGCAGGCCCGCCTCGGCGGCGACGCCGTCGAGGAAGAACGGATAGAACGGCAGGCCGTAGGTCTCGGCCAGGCGCGGATAGATCGGGTTGAATTGCGCAGCATAATCAGCGCCGAGATTCGGCGCGGCGAGCATGCCGGCCAGCACGACCGCGATGCCGCGCTCGCGCAGGCGCTCGATCATCGCGACGAGGTTCTTCTCCGTCACCTCGGGGCGGATGCCGCGCAGCATGTCGTTGGCGCCGAGCTCGAGGATGACGATCCGCGTGTCGTCGGGCACCGACCAGTCGAGGCGGGACAGGCCGCCGCTCGTCGTGTCGCCGGAAACCCCGGCATTGGCGATCAAAACATCGTGACCGCGCGCCTTCAGCGCCGTTTCGAGCTTCTCCGGGAAGGACTCGCCCGGCGCAAGCTGGTATCCGGCCATCAGGCTGTCGCCGAAGCCGACGATGCGCACCGGCTCGGCCGCCGCCCATGCGGTCATGGCGGCGAGGCCCATGGCCGCGGCGAGAAAAAGCCGACGAAAGCGTTTGAAAGCCATACGATCCAACCCATATCCGACCGACGCCAGGAACTCATATAGGAAGACCCGCCCGTGACAGAAGCCGTAATCCGGATGAAGAACGTTTCCCTGACGCTGGGCGAGGGCGCTTCCTCCGTCCATGTGCTCAAGGGCGTGAGCCTCGACGTGGCGCGCGGCGAGGCGACCGGCATCGTCGGCCCCTCCGGCTCGGGCAAGTCGACGCTGCTGATGGTTCTGGCCGGGCTGGAGCGGGTCGATTCCGGCGAGGTGTGGATCGCCGGCGAGCGCATCGACGGCCGCAGCGAGGACGAGGTCGCGGCCTTCCGCGGCCGCACCGTCGGCATCGTCTTCCAGTCGTTCCACCTGATCCCCAACATGACGGCGCTGGAGAACGTCGCCGTGCCGCTGGAGCTTGCCGGCCACCCCGATCCGTTCGGCGTCGCGCGGCGCGAGCTGGAGGCGGTCGGCCTCGGCGAGCGGCTGACGCACTATCCGGGCGAGCTTTCCGGCGGCGAGCAGCAGCGCGTGGCCATCGCCCGGGCGCTGGCGCCCGAGCCGGCGCTGCTGATCGCCGACGAGCCGACCGGCAATCTCGACCAGGCGACCGGCCGGCAGATCGCCGACCTCATCTTCTCCAAGGCCGAGGAGCGCGGCATGACGCTGGTGCTCGTCACCCACGACACGACGCTCGCCGCGCGCTGCACGCGGCAGGTCGCCATGCGCTCCGGCCGCATCGAGACGCCGCCGGCGCTCGCCGCCGTCCCGGCCTGAGCGGGGATAGGCCATGACCCTCGCCCGCTCGCTGCGGCTTGCCGTCCGCTTCTCGCTGCGCGAGATGCGCGGCGGCCTTTCCGGATTCCTGATCTTCATCGCCTGCATCGCGCTCGGCGTCGCCGCCATCGGCGGCGTCAACTCGCTCGCCCGCGCCATCTCGACCGGCATCGAGGCGCAGGGCCGGGACCTCCTCGGCGGCGACATCCGCTTCCAGCTCATCCACCGCGAGGCGGACGCGCGCGAGGCCGCGTTCATCGCAAGCCTCGGCACCGTCGCCCGCAGCGCCAACATGCGCTCGATGGCGCGGCTGCCCGACGGCTCGGACCAGACGCTGGTCGAGGTCAAGGCCGTGGACGGCCTCTACCCGCTCTACGGCACGTTCGTGGCCGAGCCCGCCCTGCCGCTCGCCGACATCTTCGCCGAGCGCGGCGGCGTACACGGTGCGGCGGCGGCCGACATGCTGCTCTCGCGGCTCGGCCTCGAGATCGGCGACCGCATCCGCCTCGGCGACGCCGACTACGAGCTGCGCGCCCGGATCGTCGGCGAGCCGGACGCGATCTCCGACGGCTTCGGGCTGGCGCCGCGGCTGATGATCTCGCTCGACGCGCTCGCGGCCTCGGGCTTGATCCAGCCGGGAAGCCTGGTCGAGCACGCCTACAAGATCCGCCTGCCGGAAGGCACGAGCGAGGCCGGCCTTCAGGCGATCCGCGAGCGCGCCTCGGCCGAATTCCCCGAGGCGGGGTGGAGCATCCGCGGCCGCACCAGCGCCGCGCCGTCGCTGTCGGCCAATGTCGAGCGCTTCTCGCAGTTCCTGACGCTGGTCGGGCTGACGGCGCTGGTGGTCGGCGGCGTCGGCGTGGCCAACGCGGTGCGCGCCTATCTCGAGAGCAAGCGCGGCGTCATCGCCACCTTCAAGAGCCTCGGCGCGTCGGGCCGCTTCGTGTTCATGGTCTATCTGGTGCAGATCCTGATGATCGCCGGCATCGGCATCGCCATCGGCCTGGTGCTGGCGGCGCTGATGCCGCCGGCGGCGGAGAGCTTCCTCGCCGCCGTGTTCCCGGTGCCGATGGAAGGCGGCATCCATGCCGGCGCGCTCGGCCTTGCCGCGTTGTTCGGCGTGCTGGTGACGCTCGCTTTCGCGCTGATGCCGCTCGGGCGCGCCCGCGACGTGCCGGCGACGGCGCTGTTCCGCGAGATGGGCTTCGACCAGCGCGGCCTGCCGCGCCCGGTCTATCTCGCCGCGGTGACGGCGCTGGCGGCGGCGCTGGCGGCGCTCGCCATCTTCACGGCCGGCGACCAGCGCATCGCCATCATCTTCGTCACCGCCGCCGTCGGCGCGTTCATCGTGCTGAGGCTGGTCGGCGTCGCCGTGCAGTGGCTGGCGCGCCGCAGCCCGCGCGTGCGCTCGACGGCGCTGCGCCTCGCCATCGGCAACATCCACCGCCCCGGCGCGCTGACGCCCTCGGTGGTGCTGTCGCTCGGTCTGGGGCTGACCCTTCTCGTCACGCTGGCGCTGATCGACGGCAATCTCAGGCGCCAGATCGCCGACAGCCTGCCGGCGCATGCGCCGAACTTCTTCTTCGTCGACATCCAGAGCGGCGAGGTCGAGGACTTCGCCGCCCTCGTCGCGGCGGAGGCGCCGGACGGCAAGCTGGTGCGGGTGCCGATGCTGCGCGGCCGCGTTATGGC
>JACZJD010000071.1 GCA_014860725.1 Aquamicrobium sp. | reverse complement strand
GTGGCGGCCTCGACGGGCGGGCTGCCGCGCAGCGACCGCAAGCTGCTGCGCGCCAGGAACCGCGCCCTGTCGATGCTGGGCATGCACGAGCTGGACAACGGCCTTTTCGTCCGGCCCGACAATTTCGTCGGCGGCGTCGATGCGGTCCGCCAGCGCCTCGACGGCCTCGGTCTGGAGCGCGGGGCGGCCGTGTTCCGGGCCGACGGCTTCGACGGCGCGAGGCAGAAGCGCGCGATGCGGCTGTGGGACACCGCGGCGCTGATCGAGTCCTACCGGCGGGAGACCGCGCGGCTCGAGGCATGGGCGGGCAGGGCCGACGGCCTGCCGCTCGACGTCGCGGCCCGCGACAGCTTCGTTCTCGGCGACAGCGGCATCCGCAGGATCGTCTTCGACCCGATGCTGCCCGCGCCGCTCGTGGCCGAGGCGGAGCGCCGCGCCTTCATCGACGCCGTGATCCGCTTCGACGACCTCGGCCGCCGGATCTGGACGCGATTCCTCGGAACGGTCCAGAACGGCTCGTAGCGGGAGTTGCCCGGCCGGAGATATGCCCCTGCGGGCCGTTCACTCGGCAGCCGTCGCCCCGATCAGCTCGCCCACCGCCGCATTGTAGGGACCGTACATGAAGTTGACCTTGTCGTGCTCGCGGCGGATGTCCTCCGGCCAGGTCGACTTGATGTAGGAGAGGATCGCCACGAGCTGCGTATCGGAGACCGTGTCGCGGAAGCTCGGCATCCGCTCCGGGTCGACGGGCGTGCAGTTCGCCACCGCCACGCCGTCGCGCACGAGCTGGAAAAGGGCGTAGTCGGGGTGCTGCCAGGTATGGCCGCTGGCGTCGTGCGGCGGCGTGTCCTGCTCCTCGGGCGGCACGGCCGGCATCGACGCATCCGCGATGGCATGGCAGGAGGCGCAATGGGTTCGGTAGAGCGCGGCCCCCTCGGCGACGATCCGCGGCTCCTGCCAGTGCAGGAAGGTCGTCTGCTCCTGCCCGCCGAGACGCTCGCGCACCAGCCAGAACGCCAGCGCGGCGCACGACAGCAGGACCACCCCGATCAGCACCCGATAATGCACCGCGACCTTTCTCCTGCCCGTGGCCGGCGTTCCGCCTTCGCCGGCTCGCGGCCGGCATTCCCCACTAAAGCATGTCGGCCGCGAATGCGCACGGATTCGGCGCAAGGCGGCTGCCGGCACGCGGGTTGCCGATTGTCTCCCCGGCCGCTTGCGGCTATGAGACGCGCCAGAGCGCATACCCCGAAATCCCGAGGAAGCCCCCCGAGGAAGCCATGACCACGGACCAGCTTGCCACCGCCGAGCAGCAGGCGCGCCTGCTTTCGGCCGCCCTGCCTTACATGCAGCGCTACGAGAACAGGACCGTGGTGGTGAAATATGGCGGCCATGCCATGGGCGACGTCGAGCTGGGCAGGGCGTTCGCCCGCGACATCGCGCTGCTCAAGCAGTCGGGCGTCAACCCCATCGTCGTGCATGGCGGCGGCCCGCAGATCGGCGCCATGCTGACCAAGATGGGCATCGAATCGAAGTTCGAGGGCGGCCTGCGCGTCACCGACCAGACGACGGTCGAGATCGTCGAGATGGTGCTGGCCGGCTCGATCAACAAGGAGATCGTCGCGCTCATCAACGCCGAGGGCGAATGGGCCATCGGCCTGTGCGGCAAGGACGGCAACATGGTCTTCGCCGAGAAGGCGCGCAAGACGGTCAAGGACCCGGAGAGCAACATCGAGAAGGTGCTCGATCTCGGCTTCGTCGGCGAGCCGGTCGAGGTCGACCGCACGCTGCTCGACCTCCTCGCCCGCTCGGAGATGATCCCCGTGATCGCGCCGGTGGCGCCCGGCCGCGACGGCCATACCTATAACATCAACGCCGATACCTTCGCCGGCGCCATCGCCGGCGCGCTCAACGCGACGCGGCTTCTCTTCCTCACCGACGTGCCCGGCGTGCTCGACAGGGACGGGAACCTGATCGACGAGCTGACCGTGGCCGAGGCGAGGGCGCTGATCGCCGACGGCACCATCCATGGCGGCATGATCCCGAAGGTCGAGACCTGCATCGAGGCCATCGAGCGCGGGGTCGAGGGCGTCGTCATCCTCAACGGCAAGACGCCGCATTCCGTGCTGCTGGAGCTGTTCACCGAGCACGGCGCCGGCACGCTGATCGTGCGCTGAGGCGGATCATCCCGCCAGCACCAGCACCACGATGCCGGCGACGATCAGGACACAGCCGGCGGTCTCGATGCGGTTGATCCTCTCCTTGAAGAAGAACACCGAGGCGGCGAAGGTGAACAGCATCTCGACCTGCCCCAGCGCCTTGACCACGGCGGCCTGCTGCAGCGTCATCGCCATGAACCAGCCGAACGAGGCGCTGGCGCCGGCGAAGCCGGTCAGGAGCGACGGCTTCCATGCCAGCGCGATACGGCCGAGCTCGGCGCGGTCCTTCCACAGCATCCACGCGGCCATGGCGGCCGTCTGGAGGGCGAGCGCCCAGACCAGCGTCACGGCGGCCTGCATCATGAAGTTCGGCCCGCCGAGCGCCAGCGACGCGGCGCGGTAGGCGACGGCCGTCACGCCGAACAGCGCGCCCGAGGCCAGCCCGATCATCGCGGTGCGCGCGAAGACCGAGGTGACGAGGTTGCGCCAGCTCATCCGCATATGCGCGACCGAGATCAGCATCACGCCGAAGACGCTGATGGCGATGGCCGCGAGGCTGCCGGCGCTGACCCGCTCGCCGAAGAAGGCGAGCGCGAACAGCGCGGCCTGCGCCGGCTCGGTGCGCGAATAGGCGGTGCCGACCGCGAAGTTCCGGTAGGAGAAGAGGTGGACGAGCAGGAAGGTCGCCGCGATCTGGCCGAACGCGCCCGCCGCCACCCACAAAAGGAAGGCGCCGTTCGGCGCCGGGACGCCGTCTGCGCCGAAGACGGCGAGCGCCGCGAGGAAGACGAGCGCGAAGGGCAGCCCGAACCCGAAGCGCACGAACGTCGCCCCGGTGGTGCCCATGACGGATTTGAGATGCTTCTGCGTGGCCGAGCGCAGGTTCTGCAGGAAGGCGGCGGCGAGCGTGATCGGTATCCAGAGATCCATGGACGGCCCAAAAAGAAAGAACCCGGCGGTTTCCCGCCGGGTTCCTTTTATCCAATCCGCGAGGGATTAGAAGAAGCGCGAGAAGCGGACGAAGCCGGACACGCTGTCGCCATCGAGAACAGAACCCGGAACGGTGTCGAAGTCGGAATAGATGACTTCGGTACGAACCGTGAAGTTCTGAACCGGGGTCCAGACGGCGGCCAGTTCCAGCGCCCAGCCGTCGAGGCCGGTGCTGATGTCGGTGCCGGACTCATAGAAGTCGTTGAACCACTGCACACCGATCGACGCGCCGAACTGGGCGTTGAACTGGTGGTGGTACGACGCCAGGATCGACCACTCGGGGCCACCGGCGAAAACGCCAAGACCGGTATTCCAGACCGCCAAGCCAGTGCCGGTCAGCGGGTTGTAGAGGTTGTCGCTGTCGGCATAGTAGCCGAGCAGGCGGAACGACGAACCCGGCGCGCCCGGAATGTTGTAGTGCAGGCCGGCGGTGACGCCGAAGCCGCTGTCCACCGCGTCGCGCCCGGTGGCGTTGATGTCGGAGTCGTAGCCAACCTTCAACCACGCAGCACCCCAGCCCTGGTTGATGCCGACGACACCGACGAGGTCGGGGGTGTAGTTATTAATCACGCTAGAGGTGTTCTGCGTCTCGTCAAACTCGATCGAGCCGGTGGCGAAGAAGCCGTTGTCACCCGAGAAGTTGTACTGGATCAGGTGAGTCTGGTGGTAGCCGTAGAAGAAGCCGTTGTCGGTGTGCGAGCCACCGGCGGCAGCGCCACCCTGCGGGGTGCTGACCCACGCCGAGTCCGTGAAGCCGGTGCGGAAGCCGCCGAGCGACAGCCAGACGTGGTTGACGAGCTGAGAGCCGCTAAACTCGGTATTGGTCTTCTGCAGATCCAGACGGACATAGCCGCGCAGCAGGCCATACTCGGTCTCCGAACGCGCATCGAAATAGATGCGGCCGCGAGCACGAGAATGCCACTGGTCATTGGCCATGGCGTTATAGTTACCGATATCGCTGTCGCCGGTGCCATACTGGGCGCGGACTTCACCGCCGATGCGCAGGCAGGTTTCGGTGCCCGGGATGTAGAAGAAGCCGGCGCCGTAGACGTCGCAAACGCGGACGTATTCGACGGGCTCCGGCTCGGCGATGACGATGGCATCGGCCGCCTGGGCGCCGGTGGCGGCGAGGG
>JACZJD010000495.1 GCA_014860725.1 Aquamicrobium sp. | reverse complement strand
CCCAGATAGCCGTCAGTCGCACGGCGGCCAAGCTGATCCGCACCGAAGTCGAATGGCAAAAGGACGGCCCGGGCGAAGGCGACATCACTACGAGCCAGCTTCAAGTCGTCGACGTGGGTGTCGATGAAGATGGAGACCTCGTCACGTCCTGTGTCGTCATCGAAACCGAGGCGCCGGCCGCGGCCTTGCCCGGCGAGAACGGCAGCGGCGGCGGAGGCCAACTATCCCGACATCCTCGTCATCGAGGGCCGCTATCAGGTCAAGCCGCCGCCGCGACGTCGATCACCACCTCGCCCTCGCCCGGGACGGGCTCGGCGACGTCGGCGAGCGCGGCTTCCTCGAACGGCGCGAACTCCTTGACCAGAACGGCCTTCATCCGTCCTCCCTCCCGGGAAGCTCGCCCAGAAGTTCATCGGTGTGCTCGCCCAGAACCGGGGCGCGCTTGACGGTTCCCGTCCCGGCCCGCATGCCGGCGGCGATCGGCGTGGGCAGGGCCGCGATCTCGTCGCCCCCGGCATTGGCGAGCCGGTTCGCGAACACGCCGCGGGCGGAAAAATGCGGGTCGGCCATCGCCTCGCGCGCCGAACGCACGATGCTGCAGCAGCAATCGGCGGCGCGCAGCACCGGCTCGAGCTCGTCCGCCGTGCGGGCGGCGATGATTTCGGCGATGCGGCGCGTGGTCTCCTGCGGCGCGACGCTATCGTCGATCAGATGATGGTCGAGGCCGATGGCGGCGCAGAAGGCGAGCCAGAACTTCTGCTCCAGCGCGGCGACGGCGACGAAGCGGCCGTCCGCCGTGGGGTAGAGGCGGTAGCGGCACGAGCCGCCCGACACCAGCGCATCGCCGTTGCCCGGCCAGCGGCCGGTCGCCTGCCCCTCGCCCAGCGCCCAGTAGAGGAAGGGAAAGAGGTTGTCCGACATGGCGATGTCGAGATAGGTCCCCTGCCCCGTAAGATCCCGCTTACGCAAGGCCAGCAGGATGTTGAGCACGGCCGGATAGGTACCGCCCGCGATGTCGGCGATCAGCGCCGGCGGGACGACGGGCGTCTCGGGCGTGCCGCAGCTCAGCGCCAGGAGGCCGGTGTCGCCGATATAGTTCAGGTCGTGGCCGGCGCGCTGGCTCGCCGGGCCGGTCTGGCCGTAGCCGGTGATCGAGCAGTAGATGATGTCGGGCCGGATGGCGCGCACGTCGTCGTAGCCGAGGCCGAGCCGCGCCATGACGCCGGGGCGGAACTGCTCGACCAGGATGTCGGCGCGCTCGATCAGCGGCTTCAGCCGCGCGCGCGACGCCTCGTCCTTGAGGTCGACGGCGATGCTCTTCTTGCCGCGGTTGAGCATGGCGAAATTGGCGCTGTCCGTGCCCCATGCCGGGACGTAGCCGCGCATCTCCTCGCCCGTGCCCGGCCGCTCGACCTTGACCACCTCCGCGCCGGCCTCGGCGAGGAACAGCGTCGCCATCGGCCCCGGCAACAGGGTGCTGAAGTCGAGGACGGTGATGCCGGCGAGCGCGCCCGTCGTCATTGCCCGTCCTCCCGCGCCCCGGCCCGCGTCTTGGCGACCACGGCGCGGCGCGCCGGCATGTAGGAGAGATGGCCCGTCATCTCGAAGATGGCTTTCGAGACGTCGTGATGGCGGGCGAGGCCGCCGCGTTCCACGCGCTCGATCGGCCCGTCGGGATAGCCGAGACCCATGCGGCAGGTCATGTCCATGGCCTCCGCGCTCGCCAGGCCCTCGTCGAGGAAGCGCAGCGCCGCGTTGTATTTCGGGCGCACGAGGCGGTCGATGATGCGGCCCGGCTGGTCGGCGCAGACCACGACCGCGAAGCCCGCCGCCTCGAACAGCGCAATGGCGGTCTCGATGGCCGCCGGGTCGCTCGCCGGCTGACGCACCAGCTCGATCAGGTTGGTGGGCGCATCGTTGCCGTTGCGATAGCGCGCGAAGCCGAGCACGTTCGAGCCTTCGCGGCCGCCGTCCTCGCCGGTGTGGACGCCGAGGCATTCGGTGTCGAGCTCGACGAGGATCGCCGTCTTCGCCGGGTCGCCGGGCGCCCGCCCGCCCGAGCCGCCGAGGTGGATGACGATGTCGGCATCCTCGCTGGCGCCGGTCAGGAATGCGTCGCCTTCGGGAAAGGATCGGCTGGGGCCGTTCTGCCGGATCGAATAGTCGTGCATGGCTGTCCTCCCCTATTGCTGTTCGTAGTCGTAGAAACCGCGGCCGGACTTCCTGCCGAGGCGGCCGGCAGCGACCATGCGCCTGAGCAGCGGCGGCGCCGAGGCGCGCGGGTCGAGCGTGACCGGATAGAACGCCTCGCACAGGCGGATCTGCGTGTCGAGGCCGATCAGGTCGAGAAGCTCGCACGGCCCCATCTTGTAGCCGAGGCCGGTCTTGATCGCCTTGTCGATGTCGGCCGGCGTCGCCACGCCCGCCTCGATGGCGCGGATGACGTCGTTGTTGAACGGCACCAGCAGCGCGTTGAGGATGAAGCCCGGCTTGTCCTGCGTCTCGACCGGCTTCTGGCCGGCGGCGAGCGTGAAGGCCCAGGCCGCCGCGAAGGCGGCGTCTGAGGTGTTGATGCCGCGCGACATCTCGATCAGCTTCATCAGTTCGGCCGGCAGGCAGAAATGCATGCCCACTACGCGGTCCTCGCGGCCGCAGCCCGACGCGATCTCGGTGATCGACAGCGTCGAAGTGTTGGATGCGAAGATCGTCTGCGGCCCGCAAACGGCATCGAGCTTCGCGAACAGCGCGCGCTTGACGTCGAGGTTCTCGAAGATCGCCTCGATGACGAGGCCGGCCTCGGCGAGCGCGCCGAGGTCGGTCGTGTCCACCAGATTGGCAAGGGCGGCGTCGCGCTCCTCCGCCGTCATCCGGCCGCGCTCGACCGACTTGTCGAAGAAGCGCGCCGCCCGCTTGCGCGCGGCGGCGAGGCCGGCTTCCTGCGTGTCGTAGCAGAGCGTGCGGAAGCCGGCGCGGGCGCAGACGAGCGCGATGCCCGCCCCCATGGTGCCGCCTGCGCCGCAGACGGCCACTGTCGTGATCGGTGTCGTCATTGGGTTCTGAAGCTCCGTCCGATGAGCTGGCGATGGACCTGGTTGGCGCCTTCCCAGATCTGGGTGATCTTGGCGTCGCGCATCAGCCGCTCGGCGCGGTAGTCGCGGCAATAGCCGTAGCCGCCGAGGAACTGCACGCATTCGGTGGTCATCCTCATGGCGAGGTCGGAGGCGCGCAGCTTGGCGAGCGAGGCCTCGAGGCCGAAATCGGCGACGCCGCCATCGACGAGGTCGCCGACATGGTCGATCCAGCGCTCGACCAGCGCCAGCTCGCCGGCGAGGTCGGCGAGCGTGAACTGGTTGGCCTGGAACTCGATGATCCTTCTGCCCGACTGGCTGCGCTCATTGGCGTAGGCCACCATGTCCTTCAGCGCCGCGCGCGCGATGCCGCGCGCGTGCGCGGCGACCGAGGGCCGCGACTTGTTGAGCGAGGCGAGCAGGATCGACAGGCCGTCGCCGGGATTGCCGAGCAGGTTGGCGCGCGGCACGCGCATGCCCTCGAAGGCGAGCGCGCAGGTGGACGAGGCGTTGTGTCCCATCTTCTTCTCCTTGCCGACGACGGAGAAGCCGGGCGTGCCCTTCTCCACGATCAGCGCGGAGATCGACCGCTTGGGGTCGTCGATTTCCGACCATTTGCCGAACACCAGCATGCGGTCGGCGACGTCGCCATTGGTGATGAAGACCTTGGTGCCGTCGACCACGATGTCGTCGCCGTCGGGGGTGAAGCGGGTCTTCATGCCGGTGGCGTCGGAGCCCGCCGTCGGCTCGGTGATGGCGAGCGCGCCGAGCCCGCCGTCTGCGATGCGCGGCAGGAGGCGGGCGCGCTGCTCGTCGGTGCCGAAGTCGATCAGCGGCTTCATGCCGTGATAGGTGGTGGCGTAGATGATGCCGGTCGCGGCACAAGCCTCGGCGATGAGCGACACCACCTCGAGATAGAGCCGGAACGACATCGGCGTGCCGCCATACTCGGCCGGCGTGAAGATGCCGTTGAGGCCCAGCGCGTTGATCGCCTCGACGTTCTCCCACGGGAATTCGCCGCTCTCGTCGAAGCGCGCCGCGTTGGGGGCGATGACGGTGTCGACCATGCGCCGGACCGCGTCGAGGACGAGCCTGTCGTCGTCGCTCCAGTTCCTGCTGCGGTCGATCTGCTCGAAGATCCTCATCAGTGGTTCATCCCCTGTGCGCCGTCGATGTAGATGGTCTCGCCGGTCAGGAAGCCGATGCGCTCGGCGAAGATCGCACCGACGAGCCGCGCCACCTCGGCCGGCGCGCCGGGCCGCTTGACCGGCACCCGCGTCTCCAGCCAGCGACGCACCTTGTCGCGGGCGAGGAAGTCGCGGTTGAGGTCCGTCTCGATGTAGCCCGGCGCGACGTTGACGACGGCGATGCCGTCGGCGGCCCACTCGACCGCCATGCAGCGCGTCATCGCCGCGACCGCGGCCTTGGAGGCGCAATAGGCGAGGTTGTCGGGCACGCCCAGCTTGTCGAAGAACGAGCCGATATTGACGACGGTGCCGCCGCTCTCCTTCAGGTGCGGGTAGGCCTCGCGCGCGGCGACCATCACGGCCGTGGCGTTGAGGGCCATCACCTTCTCGAACTCGGCCGTGGCGAGCGTTGCGGCAGCGCCGCCGAGATGGACGCCGGCATTGTTGACGAGGCCGACGAGCGGCCCTTCGGCCGCGATGCGCGCGAAGGTCTCCCTGACCGCGGCTTCGTCGGTCATATCGCAGGCATGGCCGGTTCCGGCAGGTGCCGCGCCCGAGCGCGACACGCAGGCCGGACGATAGCCCCGCCCGGCCAGATCGAGCGCGATGGCCGCGCCGATGCCTTTGCTCGCGCCGGTGACGATGACGGTTCCCTCAGGCATCGCGGAACTCCGGTTTGCGCTTTTCCTCGAACGCGGCCATGCCTTCCTCGGCGTCGGCCGTGCGGTAGGCGAGCGTCGACAGCTCCGCCTCGACGCGCAGCCCCTCGTGCAGCGGCAGGTCGTGGGCGCGCTGCACGGCGCGGCGGGCGAAGCCGAGCACCGGCAGGCTGTAGCGGGTGAAGGCGGAGGCGAAGGCCTTGCCCGCCTCGAGCAGGTCGCCCTCGGCCTGCCTGTTGACGAGGCCGATGCGCTCCGCCTCGCCGGCATCGACCGTGCGGCCCGTCAGGATGATCTCCAGCGCGCGCGCCTCGCCGACGAGGCGCGGCAGGCGCTGGGTGCCGCCATAGCCGGGGATGAGGCCGAGCTTGACTTCCGGCAGGCCGAACTTCGCATTGGGCGAGGCCAGCCGGAAGGTGCAGGCGAGCGCCAGCTCCAGCCCGCCGCCGAAGGCATAGCCGTTGACAAGCGCGATCGACGCCACCGGCAGCTCGTCCAGCTTGGCGAAGACGCGCTGGCCGAGCTCGGCGCCGCGCTTCTGCTCGATCAGCGGGCGGTTGCGCAACTCCTTGATGTCGGCCCCGGCGCAGAACGCCTTGTCGCCGGCCCCGGTGATCAGGAGCGCACGCACGCTATTGTCCTCGGCCACCCGGTCGAGGGCGTCGCCGATTTCGCGGATGATGGCGAAGGAGAGCGCGTTGAGCGCTTCCGGCCGGTCGAGGGTGAGGACGGCGAGGTCGCCATCGCGGGCAAGCGTCACGGCCATCACGCATCCTCCTTGCGGGTCCGGTAGCGCACCGGCTCGGGCTTGATCTCGCCGCGCTCGACCATGGCGATCAGCTCGCGCTTGAGGATCTTGCCGCTCGCCGTCAGCGGGAAGGCGTCCATGCGCAGGAACCATTCGGGCATGTCATATTTCGACAGGCCGGCGGCGGCGAGATGCTCCAGCACCTCGTCGGCGTCGGGGGTGCCGAGAATGGCGAGGCAGACCTTCTCGCCGAGCCGGTCGTCGGCGACGGGGAAGGCGGCCGCCTTGTCGATCGCGCCGTGCGACACGGCCAGCGCCTCGATGCGCGAGGGATAGATGTTGTGGCCGCCGCGGATGATGAGGTCCTTCAGCCGGCCCTCGATCCTGAGGTTGCCGTCCGCGTCGAGCGAGCCGAGGTCGCCGGACAGGAACCAGCCCTGCCGGTTGAAGCTCTGCTCGGTGGCGGCCTGGTTGTCGAAATAGCCGAGCATCAGCGCCGCGCCGCGGCCGCCGATCTGGCCGGTCTCGCCAGGACCGAGCCGGCGCTCGTCGTTCTCGGGGTCGAAGACGGCGACCTCGTAGGCCGGCCCGCCGCGGCCGCAGGTCGAGACCCAGATGTCCGGGCTGTCGTCGGGATGGGTATACTGGTGCGAGGAGTTTTCGGTCATGCCGTAGATGTTCTGCGGCGTGATGCCCTGCCTGACGAAGGCCTCGGCGACGACGGCGGGGATGGGCGCGCCCGCCATGTAGAAGACCTTGACCGCGCCGAGCCTGTCGAGGCCGCGCCTCTTCTGCTCCTGCAATATGTCCATGGCGTGGGTCGGCACGCCCATCACGTAGGTCGCGCCCGTCTCGGCGATCCAGTCGAGGCGACTCATGCCGGGCAGCGGATCGTCGGTCACGAACGTGCAGCCGCTCACCAGCCATTGCCCGGCCCCGACCCAGGCGATGTGGTGGGAGAGCGGGCTGAGCGACAGCAGGACCGCGTCGGGCCCCAGCGACCAGTCGCGCGCGAGGTCGCGGGCGTTGGCGAGCAGCGTGTTGGCCGAGTGCATCACGCATTTCGGCTTGCCCGTGGTGCCGGAGGTGAAGGCGAGATAGCCGACCGTGTCCGGATTGTCGTGCGGCGGCCGCGAGGGCGCGCGGCCTTTCCTCGACAGGTCGGCCTGCGGCAGGTCGGCGATGTCATAGACCTTCTTCATGCAGGGCAGGCTCCCCAGCATGGCGCGAAGGTCGTGGCGGTCGCGGTCCGCGCCCCAGCCGGGCTCGGTGACGAAGGCAGCGCTGCCCAGCCGGGTGACGAGCTCGACGATCTCGCCGCAGGTATAGGTGCGGTGGAGCGACGGGTTGCAGGCGATGCCCTCGCGGGCGCAGGCGAGGAAGGCGACCATGACGTGCAGCCGGTTCGACAGCCACAGCGACACGCGGTCGCCCGCCACCAGCCCGAGCGCCTCGAACTCGGCGGCGAGCGCATCGACGCGCGCCTTGAGCTGGGCCCAGCTCAGGGTCTCGCGGCCGTCGCGCAGCGCCGGCGCGTCGGGCCGCGCCGCGGCATGCCCGGCCATGAGCGTGTAGAAGGTGTCCCGCCGCCACAGGCCGGCCTCGTACCAGGCGGCCGCGCGCGCGGGATCGTGCAATGTCAGGAACGGCCTCATGTCGCTGCCCGTCAGTGCCCGAACTTCGCGGCGTCGGGCTTGCGCTTCCCGGCGAAGCTCGCCTTCAGCTCCTCGGCTTCCTCGGTGCCGAGATATTGCGACAGGAGCAGGTCGTGGGTGACGCGCGACAGGCCGCCGACGCCGCCGTGGCGCGCATTGAAGGCACCCTTGATCGAGGCGAGCGCGAAGGCACCGCGGTCGGCGACCTCGAGCGCGAATTCGCGCGTGCGCTCCTTCAGCTCCGCATCCGGGACGACGCGGTTGATCAACCCCATCTCCTTGGCCTCGGCGGCCGAGATCTTCGGATTGGCGTACCAGATCTCCTTGGCGCGCTTCTTGCCGACGAGGTCCTCGAGATACCAGGTGCCGTAGCCGGCGTCGAACGAGCCCATCATCGGCCCGACCTGGCGGAAGACCGCGCTTTCCTTGGCGATGGTGAGGTCGCAGACCATCTGCAGCACGTTGCCGCCGCCGACCGCGAAGCCGTTGACGCTGGCGATCACCGGCTTCTGCAGGCGGTCGATCGCCTCGTACATCTCCAGCGTCGGCAGCGTCCCGGCATAGAGCTTGGTCTTCTCCATACCGTCCTTCTGGCCGCCGATGCAGAAGAACCGGTCGCCGGCGCCGGTCAGGACGAGAACGCGCGTGCGGGTCTCACGGCGCATCTTCTCGATGCAGTCGCGGATCTCGTGGCACATGGTCGCGGTGAACATGTTGCCGTTCTCCGGCCGGTTGAGCGTCAGCGTGCCGACCGGGCCGTCCTCCTCGTAGATGATCTCGCTGTATGCCATGATCTCAGTCTTCCTCCATATTCCGACGCGGGCCCGCCTCGCGGCGGCCCATTCCTACAGCAAAAGCTCCGCGGAATGTTGGCCTAAACCCGGGGGCGCCGAGCGCGCCGTGCCGGGATCGCCATCGATGCGGATGCCGAGCCCCACCTGCGGCACGAGCCTGCCGCCGTCCTCCAGCGCATAGAACAGGCCGCGCTTCTGCAAAGCGGCATCGGCCGCGACCGCATCGACGCCGTTGATCGGCCCGGCCGGCACGCGCGTCCTGGCGAAGAGCGCCAGCCAATGTTCGCGGGACCGGGTCTTCAGGATCGCCTGAATCCGCTCCACGATCGTCGCGCGGTGCAGGCGGCGCTGGGCGTTGCTCGAAAATTCCGGCCGCGCCGCATAGTCGGGGTCGCCGACGGCGTCCCAGAAGCGCTTCCAGATGGCGTCGTTGCCGAGGCCGAGCGTCAGCGGCTCGTCCGCGGTCTCGAAGGTCTGGTAGATGGCGATGACGCTGTCGGTGCCGCCGGACCGCGTCGGGACCTCGCCCGAGCCGAGATAGGCGACGATGCGGCACGACAGGAAGCGCGTCATGCTCTCGACCAGCGACACGTCGATGAGCCGGCCCTTGCCGCTTCGCGCGCGGTCGTAGAGCGCGGCGATGGTGGCCATGGCCGCATCCTGCCCCGCCAGCATGTCGGCCGCCGGCGCGCCGACCTTCTGGGCCGGACCGCCGGCCTCGCCGGTCAGGTCCATGATGCCGGAATAGCCTTCCGCGATCAGGTCGTAGCAGGTGAGGTTCGCACGCTCGCCGTCGAGGCCGAAGCCGGTGATCGAGGTGAAGACGATGTCCTCGCGGATCGCGCGCACCGTCTCGTGGTCGAGGCCGAGCTTCTTCTGGACGGCGGGCGGCTGGTTGGTGACGAACACGTCGGCCGTGGCGATCAGCCGGCGAAGCGCGGCGCGGCCGTCCTCGCCGTTGAGATCGAGGACGACGCTCTTCTTGTTGCGGTTGACGGAGGCGAACCACAGCGACTCGCCATCGAGGAAGGGCGGCCCCCAGCCGCGGGCGTCGTCGCCCTCCGGCCGCTCGACCTTGACGACCTCGGCGCCGAAATCCGACAGCAGCATCGTGGCGTAGGGCCCGGCGACGGAGGTGGTCAGGTCGACCACCCTGATGCCGCGCAGCAGGGCGAGCCCGCCCCCGCCCTTGAGGACGGGAAGGTCGTGGAAGGGGAGATCGTCGTCCTCGCGGCCGGCTCGTTTCTCGGTTGAAGGCATGCGCGTTCCGATGCGTTGCTGTTTCCAGCCGATACGAAGCAAGCCCCGTGCCAAGCCGGCGAGGCCGCGTCACTCCCGCTCCCGGCGCGCCGCATTTGACCGCCGTGCGATTTGGTGTATGCGTCTCGGTCAGTGAGGAGACCATCATGTCCGCGCAGAATACAGAGCAGGCCGGCAGCGCCGCGCCGATGTCGATCCTCGTCCTCGATGCGGCGGGAAAGATCGCGCTGGCGACGGGGATCGGCAACGATCCCGTGGTGCGGGCGCTGGCCACCGACAGGGAATGGATCGCCGAGATGGAGCGCAAGCGGCTCGGCGTGCTCGCCCTCAACGGCCGCAAGCTGAACGTGCTGTGGTGCAGGCTCGACGAGGGCGCGCTGCTCGCCTACCGCGAGGGCGCGGGCGACACGGTGTTCGACTTCGTCGCGGCCGTCGACTTCGCCTACGACATCTTCGAGCACCTGCTCAGCAACCCCTATGACGGGATGACCGTGGTCGACCGCGACGCCATCGTGCGCTTCATCTCGCCGATCCACGAGCGCTTCTTCCACCACCGCCGCGGCGAGGCCACCGGCCAGCCGGTGCAGAAGGTGATCGAGAACACGCGGCTGCACACCATCGTCCAGACCGGCAAGGCCGAGGTCGGCCACATCCAGAAGATGCAGGGCAACGCCCGCGTCGTCAGCCGCACGCCCATCTTCCGCGACGGCAAGGTGGTGGGCGCCATCGGGCGCGTCATGTTCAAGGGGCCGCGCCAGCTCGACGAGCTCAACCAGCGCATCAACTCGCTGGAGAACGAGGTCGCCTTCTACAAGCGCGAGGCCGAGGCGATGCGCCGCCAGGACTACAGCCTCGACAGCATCATCGGCGAAAGCCGCCGCATCGCCGACCTGAAGAAGGACATCGTGCGGGTGGCGCCGCTCGACGTGCCGGTGCTGGTCGTGGGCGAGAGCGGCGTCGGCAAGGAGCTGGTCGCGCAGGCGATCCACCGGCTGAGCGGGCGGCGGACGCACGCCATGGTGATGATCAACGCCGCGGCGCTGCCGGCGACGCTGGTCGAGAGCGAGTTGTTCGGCTATTCCGCCGGCGCCTTCACCGGCGCCAACCAGAAGGGCCATGCCGGCAAGTTCGAGCAGGCGAACGGCGGCACGCTCTTCCTCGACGAGATCGGCGACATGCCGCTCGACGTGCAGGCCAAGCTCTTGCGCGTGCTGCAGGACGGCTCGGTGGAGAAGCTCGGCGGCACCAAGCCGATCAAGGTCGATTTCCGGCTGGTCACGGCGACCAACCGCGACCTCGAGGACATGATCGCCGAGAACAAATTCCGGCTCGACCTGTTCTATCGCATCAGCCCGGTCGTGCTACGGGTGCCGCCGCTGCGCGAGCGGCTGGACGACATCCCGCTTCTGGCGGAACGCTTCCTCGCCGATTTCGCCCGGCGTCACGACCGCCAGCCCTGCGAGCTGCCGGCGGAGACGGTCGCCCATCTTCAGGCGCAGAAATGGCCGGGCAACATCCGCCAGTTGAAGCACGAGCTGGAGCGCGCGGCGATCTTCAACTCGTCGGGCCACATCGCGCCGGGCGACATCCGCATCGACCACAGGGACGGCGACGATTTCCCGCCGATGCAGGCCTCGCCGGAGACGGAGGCGGACAGCCTCACCGGGACGCTCGGCGACCGCATCGCGCAGGTGGAGAGACGGTCGATCGAGGCGGCGATGAAGAGGTTCAAGGGGAACAAGAAGCAGATCGCGAAGGAGCTGAACATATCGCGATCCTACCTCTACAAGAAGCTCAGCGACTACGGCATCGAGTAAAAGGAAGCCGCGCGGATGTCACCATCCGCGCGGCTGCGATGTCAGCTGAAAATCAGTTCTTCAGCAGCGGGCAGGTGCTCTTCTCCACCGGCATGAACGCCTCGTCGCCGGGGATTTCGGCGAGAACCTTGGCGAGATCCCACTCGCCCTCGGATTCGTCCGGCGACTTGACCTCGGCGAGATACATGGTGTGGATCATGCGGCCGTCGGCGCGGATGTAGCCGTCCTTGGCGAAGAAGTCGTTGATGCGGTTCTCGCCCATCCACTTGCGGACCGTGGCGGCGTCGTCGGTGCCGGTCGCCTCGATGGCCTTCAGGTAATGGGTGACGGCGGAGTAGAAGCCGGCCTGGATCATCGTCGGCATCGCCTTGTGCCGCTCGTAGAAGCGGTGGGCGAATTCACGCGTCTCGTCGTTGTAGTCCCAGTAGAAGCCGGTGGTGAAGTTCAGCCCCTGCGCGGTCTCGAGGCCGAGCGCCTTGAGGTCGGTGTCGAACACCAGCAGCCCCGCGATGGCCTGGCCCGCCTCGACGATGCCGAACTCCGCCGCCTGCTTCAGCGCGGTGGAGAAGTCGGCGCCGGCATTCGCGAAGCCGACGACCTTGGCGCCGGACGCCTGGGCCTGCAGCAGGAACGACGAGAAGTCGCTGGTGCTGAGCGGGTGGCGCACCTGCCCCAGAACCTGACCGCCGAGCGCCTTGACCGTATCGGCCGTATTCTGCTCGAGGGAGTGGCCGAAGGCGTAGTCCGCAGTGACGAAGTACCAGGTGTCGCCGCCGCCGCGCACGACCGCATTGCCGGTGCCGTTGGCGAGCGCGTAGGTGTCGTAGACGTAGTGGATGCCGAGGGGCGTGCAGGCGTCGTTGGTCAGGGCCGAGGTGGCGGAGCCGGCGGCGATGGTCAGCCGCTGGCTGTCATTGCCCAGCGTCTGGATGGCGAGCGCGGAGGCGGAGTCGGTCGACTCGATGACCATGTCCACGTTCTCGTTGTCGATCCACTCGCGGACGATGGTGTTGGTGACGTCGACGCGGTTCTGATAGTTGGCCGACAACAGGCGGATCGGCTTGCCGAGCACCTCGCCGCCGAAATCCTCGATGGCCATCTGCGCGCCGACGACCGCGCCCTGACCGCCGTTTGCCGAGTAGACGCCCGACATGTCGACGATGGCGCCGATGGCGATCTCGTCGCCGGAAATCTGCTGTGCGCTCGCGGCAGCAACAGCGGCCACGCTGACGCAGGCGGCCAGCGACAGTATTCTTGTGCAATTCATCATGGCAGGCTCCCTAGAAGATTGGTTGCTGTCCTCGCAACTCACTCGGCGAAGCATGATGCGTGCCACATAGGAAACCGCACGGATTTCAACGCGAGAGCCTGCCGATGGCCCCGGATACGGCACGGACGTGTCTTCGCCACGGACATTTCCCACCGGGACTGTCCTGCGCGCGATCGCGGCGACCTAGCCTTCCGGCGGCAGCGGCCGCCCGCGGCGCACGGTGCCGTAGACGTGGACGACCACGCCGGCGACGATCAGGATGCTGCCGGCGAGCTCGGCCGGCCCGAGGACCTCGCCGAACAGCAGGTAGCCCGCCGACAGGCCGATCACCGGGATCATCAGCGAGAACGGCGCCACGGTCGCCCCGTCGAAGAGGGAAAGCGCCCGCACCCACAGCACATAGGCGAGCACGGTTCCGAGCAGGCCGAGATAGAGCGCCGAAAGAATGCCCGCGGCGAGCCCGTCCCAGGCCGCCGGCGTCACCTCGCCCGTGGCCCACGCCAGCAGGGAAAACGGCAGCACCGGGATCAGGCTCGCCCAGACGACGAGGGAGATCGGCCTGTATGCGTAGCCGCGGCGCACGCCGATCCGGACGACCACGTTCGACACCGCCCACGACATGGCCGCCGCGACGCCGAGGAGCAGCGGCACGAGCCCGCCCTCGACGTCTCCGGCCGCGGAGAGGATGGCCGCCAGCCCCGCGAGGCTCGCCACCATCCCGACGACGGTATGGCGGCCGACGCGCTCGCCCAGCAGCACGAAGGCGAGCGCCGGGGTGAAGACCGCCTGAAGCTGGAGGAGAAGCGAGGCCATGCCCGTCGGGAGCCCGATCTTCATGCCGACGAACAGGAACGTGAACTGCATGAAGGCGAAGAACGCGGCGTAGCTCGCCAGAAACAGGAACGGGACCTTCGGCGGCGGGACGAAGAGCAGGAACGGCAGCGACGCGACGGCGAAGCGCATCGTGGCGAGCATGAACGGGCCGGTGCCGGTGACGCCGACGCGAATGACCGCGAAGTTCAGGCCCCATATCACGACGACGGGAACCGTCATCGACAGAAGCGCCAGCGTCTTGTTGTCGTTCATGACCGGACGGACACGCCCGCATCCGCTTCGGCATGGAGCGCGCGCCCGGCGGCGACGCGGCGGCGAAGCCACTGCGAAGCGCGGTAGCGGTCGTCGCCATAGGCCGTCTGCAGCGCCTCCAGCACCGCGAGGATGCGCGCCGGCCCCACCGCATCGGCCCAGCCGAGCGGGCCGCGCGGATAGTTGACCCCGAGCGTCATCGCCCGGTCGATGTCGGCGGGCGAGGCGACGCGCTGATGGACCGCTTCCGCCGCCTCGTTGGCCAGCATGGCGAGCGTGCGCAGAACGGCGAGGCCCGGCGTATCGTCTAGGACCGACACCAGCTTGCCCAGCGCCTGGAAGAAGCCGGCCGCGGCCGCGAGCGCTTGCGCCGGCGCCTGATCGGCCCCGGCGATGGCGATCCGCGAGGCGGCGCCGTAGTCGAGCGCGAGGTCGAACAGGACGAGAT
>JACZJD010000494.1 GCA_014860725.1 Aquamicrobium sp. | reverse complement strand
CGTCCCGGCGGCGAAGCCGGTCAACATCGCGCTTCAGGGCGGCGAAGTCGAGGCGCCCGTCCTCCAGCAGCCGGTCGAGCACGCCCCAGGTGAAGGCCCCGTGCGAGCCGCCGCCCTGAAGCGCGATGTTGACCGGCTTCGCCGCCGGGACGTCCGCACCGTTGCCGTTCGCAGCCTTCGCCATGAAACGTCTCTTTCTCGCAGTCCTGTTGCGGCGCTACTGCGCGGTCCAGCCGCCGTCGACCGACAGCGTCGTGCCGGTGATCTGCGCCGCCGCCTTCGAGGCGAGGAAGGCGGTGGCGGCGCCGATCTCCTCGACGGTGGCGAACTGCTTCGAGGGCTGCTTGGCGAGGATGATGTCGCGGATTACGGCGTCGCGGTCGAGGCCGGTTTCCTTGGCCCGGTCCTCGATCTGCACCTCGACCAGCGGGGTCAGCACGAAACCGGGGCAGACGGCGTTGCAGGTCACGCCCTGGCCGGCGAGCTCGAGCGCCACGGTCTTGGTCAGGCCGACGACGCCGTGCTTGGCCGCGACATAGGCGGCCTTCTCCGGCGAGGCGCGCAGGCCGTGGGCGGAAGCGATGTTGACGATGCGGCCGTAGCCGGCGGCGCGCATGTGCGGCACGGCCGCAGCGGTGGTGTGGAAGGCCGAGGACAGGTTGATGGCGATGATGGCGTCCCAGCGCTCGGTCGGAAACTCCTCGACCGGCGCGACATGCTGGATGCCGGCATTGTTGACGAGGATGTCGAGCGTGCCGAAGCGCGAGACCGCCTGCTCGACCAGGCCGCGGCACTCGTCGGGCCTGGCCATGTCGGCCTTGATGTAGACCGCCTCGACGCCGTGCCGCGCGGCGAGATCGGCGGCGATGGCGTGGTCCTCCGTGCGGTCGGAATAGGAGTTGACGACGATGTTGGCGCCCTTGGCCGCCAGCGCCTCGGCGATGCCGAGCCCGATGCCGGAAGTCGATCCGGTGATGATGGCGTTCTGTCCTGTCAGCATTCTCGCAGTCTCCGGCCGGTTGTGCGGCCCCTTGTATATTGCAGTGCAGCATAAATGCCAATCCGCAGCGGTGGTTCCACGATCTCCGGCCGGACGCGGCTTTTCCCTCGTGCCCGCCTTTGTCATGTCCGATTTGCCGGATTGTGCTAAAAGGCCCGAAAGCGGTAGATAGCGTGCAGCAACAGCAGGTACGATCTTGACCCCCGATCAGCCCTTTCTCGACCGTCCGCTCGAGCGCCGGCGCACCGTCGGCGTGACGGTGGGCGGCGTCATGGTCGGCGGCGGCGCGCCCGTCGTCGTCCAGTCGATGACCAACACCGACACCGCCGACATCGACGCGACCGTGGCGCAGGTGGCGGCGCTCCACCGCGCCGGGTCCGAGATCGTGCGCGTGACCGTCGACCGCGACGAGTCGGCCGCGGCCGTGCCGCGGGTGCGCGACCGGCTGCTCCGTCTCGGCCTCGACGTGCCGCTCGTCGGCGACTTCCACTATATCGGCCACAAGCTGCTCGCCGACCATCCGGCCTGCGCCGAGGCGCTGGCCAAGTACCGCATCAATCCCGGCAATGTCGGCTTCAAGGAGAAGAAGGATCTCCAGTTCGGCGCCATCGTGGAAACGGCGATCCGCCACGACAAGCCGGTGCGCATCGGCGTCAACTGGGGCTCGCTCGACCAGGAGCTGCTGACGCGGCTGATGGACGAGAACCAGGCCGCCGGCTCGCCGCTGACGGCGCGCGAGGTGACGCGCGAGGCCATCGTCCAGTCGGCGCTGATCTCGGCCGCCCTGGCCGAGGAGATCGGCCTGCCGCGCGAGAAGATCATCCTGTCGGCCAAGGTCTCCCAGGTGCAGGACCTGATCGCCGTCTATGTCGAGCTGGCGAAGCGCTCCGACCACGCGCTCCACCTCGGGCTGACCGAGGCCGGCATGGGCACCAAGGGCGTGGTCGCCTCGTCGGCCGCCATGGGCATCCTCCTGCAGCAGGGCATCGGCGACACGATCCGCATCTCGCTGACGCCGGAGCCGGGTGGCGACCGCACCCGCGAGGTGCAGGTGGCGCAGGAGCTGCTGCAGACCATGGGCTTCCGCCAGTTCCTGCCTGTGGTGGCGGCCTGCCCCGGCTGCGGCCGCACCACCTCGACCGTGTTCCAGGAGCTCGCCGCCAATATCGAGGACGACCTGCGCCGCAACATGCCGGTGTGGCGCGAGAAATATCCCGGCGTCGAGGAGCTGAAGGTCGCGGTGATGGGCTGCATCGTCAACGGCCCGGGCGAATCCAAGCATGCCGACATCGGCATCTCGCTGCCCGGCACCGGCGAGACCCCGGCCGCGCCCGTGTTCATCGACGGCCGCAAGGCCGCGACGCTGCGCGGCCCCGACATCGCCGAGGATTTCCAGAAGATGCTGGCCGACTATATCGAACGGCGCTTCGGTACGGGGGCCAAGCAGGCCGCGGAATAGGGCGTTTCGGCTTTCCGGAACGCTTTCGCTCAGGCGCGCAGCGCCTGCTTCTCTTCCTTACCGATCCACGCGTCGATCTTCTCGCCGAGCTTGTTGGGCGAGATCGGCTTCGACAGATAGTCGTCCATGCCGGAATCGAGGCACTTCTCGCGGTCGCCCTTCAGGGCGTGGGCGGTGACGCCGACGATGGGCGTGCGCATGCCGGTGCCG
>JACZJD010000493.1 GCA_014860725.1 Aquamicrobium sp. | reverse complement strand
GGAAGGATGAGGCGAAGCAGGTGGTCCTCGACCTGGTGCGCGGCGCCGACGTGGTGGTCAACAACTTCCGCGCCGGCGTCATGGAGCGCATGGGCTTCGGCTACGAGGCGCTGTCGGCGATCAATCCGCGCATCATCTGCGCCTTCGGCTCGGGTTTCGGGCCTTCCGGGCCCCTGTCGCACAAGGGCGGCCAGGACATACTCGCCCAGGCGCTGTCGGGCGTCATGGCGCGCCGCGCCGACCCGTCGACGCCGATGACCATCTATCCGACCGCGCTCGCCGACTATTCGGCCGGCATGCATCTCGTCCAGGCGATCCTGCTCGCGCTGCTGCAGCGCGAGAAGACCGGCCGCGGCCAGGCGGTGTCGGTGTCGCTGTTCGAATCGATGCTGGCCATGCAGATGCAGGAAGCGGCGATGTGGCTGCAGCGCGGCAAGGATCTCAACTGGGCGGCCTTCCCGCTGACCGGCGTGTTCGCCACGACGGACGGCGCCATCGTGCTGGTCGGCGCCTTCAAGGCGAACCCGCTGAAGGACATCTGCGCGGCGCTCGGTCTTCCGGACCTGTCGGCTGAGGAACGCTATGCGACCTTCGCCCGCCAGATGGACAACAAGGCCGAGCTGCAGGCGCTGTTCCGCGAGCGCTTCGCCTCGGGCAGCACCGAGCACTGGCTGGCGAGGCTCGACGAGCAGGACCTGCTCTGCGCCCCCGTGCTGGACCTGCCGCAGGCGCTCGCCCACGGGCAGACGGTGCACAACGGGTCGGTCATCGACGTCGAGGCGCGCGGCGGCTCGATGCAACTCCTCGGCTCGCCACTGACCATGGGCGACGGCGCCTTCGCCGTGCGCCATGCGCCGCCCGACCTCGGGGCCGACGGCGCGGCAATCCTGCGCGAGGCCGGCTATTCGCCGGAGAGGATCGATGCGCTGATCGCGGCCGGCATCGTCTCCGGCGAACGTCGGAACCAGGCGGCATGAGCGTCGTCTTCACCGTCCGCGACCACGTCGCGCGCGTCACCATCGACCGCCCGGACCGCATGAACGCGGTCGACCTCGACACCGAGGCCGAGCTGATCCGCATCTGGGAGGCAATCGAGAAGGACCGCGACGTGCGCGTCGTCGTGCTCACCGGATCGGGCGACCGCGCCTTCTGCACCGGCGCCGACATGAAGGGTGGCGGCGGCCTCTCCGGGCTCGAATACTGGGCGAAGGAACGCAAGGGCGGATTCGGCGGCATCGCGCTGCGCGACACGCTGGACGTGCCGGTGATCGCCCGCGTTAACGGCCATGCGCTCGGCGGCGGCATGGAGATGGTGCTGGGCTGCGACATCGTCGTGGCGTCGCAGAAGGCCACCTTCGGCCTGCCCGAACCGCGCGTCGGGCGGCTGGCGCTCGACGGCGGCATCGCGCTTCTCGCCCGCCGCATCCCCCACGTCCACGCCATGGGTATGCTGCTGACCGGCAGGCGCATCGACGCCGCGACGGCGCACGGTTTCGGCCTGGTCAACGAGGTCGTTGCGCCCGATGCGCTCGACGAGGCGGTCGACCGCTGGGTCGCCGATATCCTCGCCTGCGCGCCGCTGTCCGTGCGTGCGGTCAAGGCGATGGTGCGCGCCGGAGAGGGGCTTGGCGCACACGAGGCGCAGATGCTGCGCCTGCCGCAGCTGATCGAGGCGCTGCAGTCGCAGGACCAGGACGAGGGCGTCGCCGCCTTCCTCGGGAAGCGGCCACCGCGCTGGTCGGGACGGTAAGCCATGGCTTACGTGATTGCCTCGGCCTGCATCGACGTGAAGGATGGCGAGTGCCAGGTTGTCTGCCCGGTCGAGTGCATCTACGAGGGCGGACGGATGATGTATATCCATCCGACAGAGTGCATCAGCTGCGGGCTGTGCCTGTCGGTCTGCCCGGTCGACGCGATCTTCATCGACGACGAGCTGCCGGCGCAGGAACAGCGCTACCTCGCCATCAACGCGGAGTTCTTCGGCGACGCCGTCACCGGCTGGGGCGCGCCGGGCGGGGCGAGCGAGAAGTACCGTACCGACCTCGACCATGCCGAGGTCGCCGCCTTCCACAGGCGCGAGGAGGCGGTGTCCTGACCCCCGGTCGACCGCCCCGCCTCACGCC
>JACZJD010000492.1 GCA_014860725.1 Aquamicrobium sp. | reverse complement strand
CGCCAAGAAGATCCTCGCCCGCTTCCGGGAGATGGAGGGGCGCCTCGTGGACCTGACCTGCGCCGTCGCCGCGCGCATCCTCGGCACCGTGCTCACCGACGACATCCGCGACCGCTCCATCGAGCGGCTCGCCGCGCTGATCCGCGAGGCGCTGCGCGACACCGACGCGGTGCGCATCCGCGTGCGCGGCAGCCTGCCGCTGTTCGAGACGCTCAAGGAAAAGCTGCCTGAGCACGCTAACCAGCTCGATTTCATGGAAAGCCCCGACTTCGACCTTTCGGTCTCCATCGACGACAGCGTCTATGAGACCCGTCTCGCCGAATGGTCGCTCGCGCTCTCGGAGACTCTGGCATGAGCGCATTCGATACCGACGAAGGCAAGCGCGAGATCATCATCGTCAAGCGCGGCGGCGGCGACCACGAGGACGGGCACCACGGCGGCGTCTGGAAGATCGCCTTCGCCGACTTCATGACGGCGATGATGTGCTTCTTCCTCGTGATGTGGCTGATCAGCGCCACCAACGAGCAGACCAAGGCGGCTATCGCCAGCTACTTCAACCCGATGACGCTGGTGGACGCGGCCCCGAGCCAGAAGGGCCTGGACGATCCCGGCGAAGCCGTCCCCTCCGAGAAGGCACCCGACAGCGGCGCGGAAAGGACGTCGCAGGAGGAGACGGACAGCGGCGCGAGCCAGTTCTACCGCTCCGCCGACCACGACGACACGCGCAAGACCTCGGACCAGCACCTGTTCGCCGATCCCTATGCGGTGCTCGCCGAGATCGCGGCGCAGACGTCGACGCTCCAGAACGTCTCCGACAAGGGCGACGGCGGCGCGCAGACCTCGGGCCCGGCCACCGGCGCCCAGGGCGGCGAATCCTATCGCGATCCCTTCGCGCCGGACTTCTGGTCGCAGGAGGTCGCCGGCGCGGAGGACGATTCCGAGCTCAACGTCTTCCGGCAGCCGCAGCGGCAGGACGAGGCAGTCGAGGAGACGGCCGAGGAAGGGACGTCCGAGGACGCCTCCCCGGCCGCCGGGCGCAAGCAGTCCGCCGTAGCGGAAACGGAGGAAGCCGACGCCGAGACAGCGGAGGAAGGCGCGGTCTCGGCGCGCACGCAGCAGATCGCCGAGGCGATCCGCGCGGAGATCGCCGAAGCCTTCGGCCGCGATTCCGAGCTCAACCGCGCCGTCAGCGTCACGACGCGCCTCGACGGGGTGCTGATCTCCGTCACCGACGAGCTCAATTTCGGCATGTTCGAGGTCGGCTCGGCCGTTCCGCGCGGCGAGCTGGTGCTGGCGATGGAGAAGATCAGCCGCACCCTCAACGAGCACACCGGCAGGATCAGGATCAACGGCCACACCGACGCCCGCCCGTTCCGCAACGCCAATTACGACAACTGGCGCCTTTCCACGGCCCGCGCCCACTCGGCCTATTACATGCTGGTGAGGGCCGGGCTGGACGAGACGCGCGTCAAGGAAGTGGCCGGCTTCGCCGATCGCGAGCTGAAGGTGGCCGACGATCCCTTCGCCGACGCCAACCGCCGCATCGAGATATTCCTGGAGACGGGCGGATGAAAACGCCCGGCGGCATCGCGCTGCGCGGCGTGGCCGTCGCCATGCTCGGGGTCTTCGGCGCGCATGCCGAGGACCTCGACAGCGTGCCGGCCGGGTTGCAGCCCTACCAGATGGTGCGCTCGCTGGAGCTGGTACAGGACCGCATCGCCGGCGGCGACCATGCCGCCCTGCCGATGCAGAAGAAGCTGCTGGAGCTGATCGACGCGCGCTTCCGCAGCGCCAGCAGCACGGAGTTCTCCGAGCGGCGCAACTTCGATGCGCTGATGATCTACGCCATGAGTGGCGGCAACCCGACGACGGTGGCCGCGAGCCTGGGCGGGCTGTCGCTCGACGAGGCCGACCGGGCGGCGACCGCAGGCGTGCTGGGCTATCTCGGCGGCGACGTCGCCGGCGCGCGCGACGCCATGGCGAGGGTCGAGCCTTCGGCGCACACGCCGGAGGTCGCGGCCTTCCTGGCGCTGGTCAAGGGTTCCGTGGTGGCGGGCGAGAACGCCCGCGCCGGCATGGCCCTTCTCGACCACGCCCGGCTACTCGCGCCCGGTTCGCTGGTCGAGGAGGCGGCGCTGCGCCGCACGCTCTCGCTCGCGGTCATGGCCACCGACCCCGAACGGTTCCTGCGCGCGTCGGAGCAGTATGCCCGGCGCTTCCTGCGCTCGCCCTATGCGGCCCAGTTCGCCGAGACCTTCGTGTCCGGCATCCTCACGCTCCGGGACGAGCTCGATCTCGCCCGCGTCGAGGCGGTCGTCTCGTGGATGAGCCAGGAGCAGGCGAAGACGGTCTATCTGCGGCTCGCCCGCCGCGCCGCCATCGACGGCGACGCAACGCTCCTCGCCTTCGCCTCGCAGCGGGCGGTCGAGGATGCGCAGGCTGCGCCCGACGGCCTCGATCCGCGCAGCGAGCTCTATTCCAGCATCTCCTCGGTGACCTCGGAGACCGTGGACGAGGTCCTGTCGCGCCTGATCGAGCTCGACGCCTCGAAGCTGTCGGCGTCGGACCGGGCGCTGCTCGATGCCGCGCGCGCCATCGCGACGGAGGTCGTCGCTCCGGTCAGGCTCGCGCGCCCCGAGAACGCGCCCGCGGCGGACGAGGAGGCGGCGGACCCGGTCCGGGTGGCCGCGCCCGCGGAACCGGTCCCCGACGCCGGCCAGATCGACCCGCTCGTGGTTTCGGCCCGCGCGCGGCTGAAGGAGATCGACAGGATGCTTGAGGAGAGCGAGCAATGACCATGGACGTCGCCATGAGCCTTGTTTCAGGCGTCCCCTCCAAGGGCGGCGAGCGCGGCGGCAAGGGCGCCAGTGCCGATGCGTCGGGGTTCGGCGAGGTGCTCGCCGGCAAGGCGGACAAGCGCATGCCGAAGGATGCGCGCGGCAAGGACGCGGAGGAGACGCCGGCGCAGTGGCGCATCGGCGGCTACGACGCGCGCCTCGCCATGGCGATGCCGCGCATCGACCGCACCGCCGCCACTCTCGAGGATGCGCTGCCCGCGGCCACGCCCGAGACGCCGGACGACGGCACGGACGCCGTCGAGGCGGCGTTCGCGACGCTGCCCGCCCCGGACGCCACGGAAGACGCCGCAGGGCCG
>JACZJD010000491.1 GCA_014860725.1 Aquamicrobium sp. | reverse complement strand
ATCCAGCAGGGCTTCATCCAGCGCACGCCGCGCGGGCGCATGCTGACGGCCAATGCCTGGCGGCATCTCGGCCTCGACGCGCCGCAGGACCTCGCGCAGCAGCAAATCGGACTGTTCCAGGAAGAATGAGCGACGACGATTCTCTCTCCGCCGGGCTTTCCGGCGCGCTGACCGCTTTCGGCCACCGGCTCAAGGCGCGGGTCTACTATGCCGACACCGACTTTTCCGGCGTCGTCTACCATGCGCGCTATCTCGAATTCCTCGAGCGCGGCCGCTCCGACTTCCTGCGGCTGGCCGGCGTCCACCACACCGAGCTCGCCGAAGGCCGGCACGGCGAGAAGCTGGTGTGGGTGGTGCGGCGCATGGTGATCGACTTTCGCGGCCCGGCGCGCATCGACGACGTCCTGACCATCGACACGCGCACGGAAAGCGTCTCCGGCGCGCGCATCTTCATGGCGCAGGAGATCCGGCGCGGCGACGACCTCCTGATCGAGGCCAAGGTGGAGGCCGCCATCATCTCCGAAAGCGGCAAGCCGCGCCGCTTCCCCAAGGAATGGGCCGAGGCGTTCCTGCCGAAGGGCTGACGGCGCGCCTTGCGGTCCCACCGATACCGGGGCAGGCTGCCCCGGAAGGAGGCGGAAAGGCAGGGCGATGAAGGTTCTGGTCATCGGCGGCACCCGCTTCATCGGCGCGCATGCCGTGCGGCGGCTCCGCGAGGCGGGCGCGGACATCGCCGTCTTCCACCGCGGAACGAACGCCAATCCGATCCTGCCGCCGGACATCGAGCATGTGCTCGACTCCGGTGCGGAATATCCGATCACGGCGTTTCCCGACCGGCTGCTGGGCGACTGGGACGTCGTCCTCCACATGGTGGCGATGGGCGAGGCCGACGCCAAGGCGGCCGTCGCGGCTTTCCGCGGCCGCGCCGGGCGTCTGGTTCTCGTCTCGAGCTGCGACGTCTATCGCGCCTACGGGCGGCTGACGAAGGCGGAGCCCGGCCCGCCGGACCCGGTGCCGCTGGCCGAGGATGCGCCGCTGCGCAGCGTGCTCTATCCCTATCGCGGCATGGAAGCCGAGCTCGGCGCGTTCGCGCACGACTACGACAAGGTGCTGGCGGAACGGTCGGTGCGGGAAGCGGCCGGCCTCGACTGGACGGTCCTGCGCCTGCCCAAGGTCTACGGCCCGGAGGACAATGGCGACCTCGCCACCGTCTACGGCTTCGCCGCCGTGCCGGAATGGCGCTGGACCCACGGCCATGTCGACAACGTCGCCGCCGCCATCGCCACGGCGGCGTTGCACCCCGGGGCGCGGAACCGGGTCTTCAACGTCGGCGAGGCGCGGACGCCGACCATGGGCGAGAGGCTGACGCTGCTGCCGGCCCGGCCCGGCGGGCCGCCCGCGCCGCCGCCTTTCGACTTCAGGCAGCCGCTGGTCACGGATAGCGGCAGGATCCGCCGCGAGCTCGGCCATGCCGATGTCGTGGACGAGGCGGCGGCGATGGCGACGCTCGCCGCCGCCGCCCGATCCCGACCCGTCGCGCCCTAACCGATCCTTAACCTTAACCGTTCATCAAGATGATGGTGAGGATTGCGCGGATTGCCGCGCCTTCCTTTTACCAAAATTCGCCCGGAAAAGGCCGAGGACCGCGCATCCGCGCATTCCGGCCGGGAAGGACCGGGATGGCGAGGGACGGTGCGCATGGGGCGGCGGCAGCGGCTCCGAAGATCAGGGACCAAGGTACATGGAACAAATGGCTCTTGCCGCGCCCGGCGGCGACCACTCGATATGGGCACTGTTCTGGCAGGCCGGCTGGGTCGTCAAGCTGGTGATGATCGGCCTGCTCGCCGCCTCGGTGTGGACATGGGCGATCATCGTCGACAAGCTGATCGCCTTCGCCCGCATGCGGGCGTCGCTCAGCCGCTTCGAGGAGATCTTCTGGTCCGGCCAGTCGCTCGAGGAGCTCTACCGCACGCTCGCCGAGCGCAAGACGACCGGCATGGGCTCGATCTTCGTCGCCGCGATGCGCGAGTGGAAGAAGAGCTTCGAGAAGGGCGTCAAGTCGCCGATCAGCCTGCAGAACCGCATCGACAAGGCCATGGACCTGGCGCTGACGCGCGAGATGGAGCGGCTGGAAGGCCGGCTCGGCTTCCTCGCCTCGGTCGGCTCGTCCGCGCCGTTCATCGGCCTCTTCGGCACCGTGGTCGGCATCATGACCTCGTTCCAGGCCATCGCCGGGTCGAAGTCGACCAACCTCGCGGTCGTGGCGCCGGGCATCGCCGAGGCGCTGCTCGCCACCGCGCTCGGCCTGCTCGCGGCCATCCCCGCCGTCATCGCCTACAACAAGCTGTCGTCGGACGCGGGTAAGATCGGCCTCAGGATGGAGGGCTTCGCCGACGAGTTCTCCGCCATACTGTCGCGGCAAATCGATGAGAAGGTGCCGCTCAAGGCGGCGGCCTAGGGCGGCCTAAGGAGAGAAGCCAATGGGCATGTCCATCGGACAGTCTGGCGGGCGGGGCGGACGCGGTCACAGGCGGCGCGGCCGCCATCACGCGCTCGTCTCGGAGATCAACGTCACGCCCTTCGTCGACGTCATGCTGGTGCTGTTGATCATCTTCATGGTGGCCGCGCCGCTGCTCACGGTCGGCGTGCCGATCGACCTGCCGGAGACGCAGGCGCGCGCGCTCAACTCCGAGACGCAGCCGATCACCGTGTCGATCAACGAGCAGGGCCAGATCTACCTCCAGGAAACCGAGATCGGCATCGACGAGGTGGTGCCCAAGCTCGAGGCCATCGCCTCGACCGGCTATGACGAGCGCATCTATGTGCGCGGCGACCGCACCGCCGACTACGGCACGGTGATGCGGGTGATGGCGCGCATCTCCGCCGCCGGCTACCGCAATCTCGGGCTGGTGACGCTGCAGGAACAGGACAACTGAGCCAGATGAAGGCCGGGCTGACGACATCGCTGGCGCTGCACGCCGTCGTGCTCGGCTTCGGCCTCGTCAGCCTGTCCTCGCCGCGCCCGATGGCGATCGCGGACGTCGAATCCTTCCCCGTCGACATCGTGCCGATCGAGGAGATCGCCCAGAGCGTGCGCGGCGACAGGCAGGCCCCGGTCGCCGAACGGCCGGCGCCGACGCCGACCACGCGCCCGGACGTGGTGGAGAACGCGCAGGAGGTCGGCGACAACACCACCGACCTTGCCACGC
>JACZJD010000490.1 GCA_014860725.1 Aquamicrobium sp. | reverse complement strand
TGCGCGGGCGCCGGTCTCGGAGCTGGCGCGGCGGCTCGGCCTGTCGCGCACCACGGTGCAGGCGCGCATCGAGCGGCTGGAGCGCGGCGGCGTGATCGCGGGCTATACGGTGCGCATGAGCACCGCGACCGAGCGGGCGCTGGTGCGCGCCTATGTGATGATCACGGTGAAGCCGAAGCATGCGGCGCCCACCATCGCCGAGCTGAAGGAGATCCGCGAGGTGCGCACGCTGCATTCGATCAGCGGCGAGGTCGACCTGATGGCCGTGGTCGCGGCCGGCTCGGTCGCGGCGCTCGACGCCGTGGTCGACCGCATCGGCGCGCTCGAAGGGGTGGAGCGGACGCAGACCTCGGTGATCATGGCGACCAAGTTCGACCGGTAGGGTCTTTCACGTCTGCGCTGAGCCGCCCCTCACCCTTACCCTCTCCCCGCAAGCGGGGAGAGGGGGAACGGAAACGTTGCGGTCAATCGCCCTTCTCCCCGTTCACGGGGAGAAGGTGCCGGCAGGCGGATGAGGGGCCGTTTCCGCGAAGCCTTGACGATCCGGCGGTTTCCCCCGCGCCATTGCGCCGGCCATGCGCTCGGTGGCACAGTCCGTGAAACCGGAGATTCAGCCATGCCCGCCAAGACGAAGACGTCCTTCTCGCGCCCGAAGCCGTGGACCGAGGTCGCGCCGCATCTGGTCGACGTGGCGACCGGCAGGAGGCCGGCTGACCTCGTCGTGCGCAACGGGCGCTGGGTCAACGTCCATTCGGGCGAGGTGATCCCCGCGACCGACATCGCCATCGCGGCGGGGCGCTTCGCCTATTGCGGGCCGGACGCCTCGCACGCCATCGGCGAGGGCACGCGGGTGGTCGACGCCGGCGGGCGCTATCTCGTCCCCGGCCTGTGCGACGGCCACATGCATGTCGAGAGCGGCATGGTGACGGTGACGGAGTTCTGCCGCGCCGTCATCCCGCACGGCACGACCTCGATGTTCATCGACCCGCACGAGATCGCCAACGTGCTCGGCCTCGACGGGGTGCGGCTGATGCACGACGAGGCGCTGGCCATGCCGGTCAACGTGCATGTGCAGATGCCGTCCTGCGTGCCCTCTGCGCCGGGGCTGGAGAATGCCGGCGCGCAGCTGACGGCCGAGGACGTGGCCGAGGCGATGACGTGGGAGAACATCATCGGCCTCGGCGAGGTGATGAACTTTCCCGGCGTCGCGGGCAACGACCCGCTGATGGTGACCGAGATCGCCGCGACCGCGAAGGCGGGCAAGACGGTCGGCGGCCACTATGCCTCGCGCGATCTCGGCCTGCCGTTCCACGGCTATGTCGCCGGCGGGCCGGAGGACGACCACGAGGGCACGGCCATGGAGGACGCCGTCGCGCGGGTGCGGCAGGGCATGAAGGCGATGCTCAGGCTCGGCTCCGCCTGGTACGACGTGGCGAGCCAGATCCGGGCGGTGACGGAAAAGGGGCTCGACCCGCGCAACTTCATCCTGTGCACCGACGACAGCCATTCCGGCACGCTGGTCGAGGACGGCCACATGGACCGCGTGGTGCGCCACGCCATCGCGCAGGGGCTGAAGCCGGTGACGGCGATCCAGATGGCGACGCTCAACACCGCGCAGCATTTCCGCCTCGAACGCGAGATCGGCTCGATCACGCCGGGGCGGCTCGCCGACTTCCTCATCGTCTCCGATCTCGCCACGCTCGCCATCGACGAGGTCTTCGCGCGCGGCGTTCGGCTGGCGAAGGGCGGCAGGCTGGAGGTGGAGATTCCCCCTTACGACTATCCGGCGCGCGCCCGGAACACGGTCAGGCTCGGCAGGAAGCTCAAGGCGGCCGATTTCGACATCGCCGCGCCCGAGGGCGCCAACGAGGTCAGGGTGCGCGTCATCGGCGTGATCGAGAACCAGGCGCCGACGCGGGCGCTGGAGGCCGACCTCGGCGTGGCCGACGGTCTGGTGGCGATGGACCGCGAGAACGACGTGTGCCAGATCGCGCTGGTCGAGCGCCATCGCGGCACGGGCGGCGTCACCAACGGCTTCGTCTCGGGCTTCGGCTACATGAAGGACTGCGCGCTCGCCTCGACCGTGGCGCACGATGCCCACCACATGATCGTCGTCGGCACCAGCAAGAGCGACATGGCGCTGGCCGCCAACCGGCTGGGCCAGGTCGGCGGCGGCGTGGTGCTGTTCTCGCAAGGGCGCGAGATCGCGCTGGTCGAGATGCCGATCGCCGGGCTGATGTCAGACGAGCGGGCCGAGGTGGTGGCGCAGAAGGCGGCGAAGCTGACGGCGGCGATGCGCGACATGGGCTGCACGCTCAACAACGCCTACATGCAGCACTCGCTGCTGGCTCTGGTGGTGATCCCGGAGCTGCGCATCTCCGATATCGGCCTCGTCGACGTCACCCGGTTCGAGAAGGTCGACCTGTTCCTGTAAGGCTATCGCCCGCCGCCGCCGACCGCGATGTTGATGACCTCGAGCGGCGTGGTGATGACGATCTCCGCCGCCGAGCCCAGCGTCTGGCCGACGCCCTGGGCCAGGCTCTCGATGCGCCGCGAGATCTGGTCGCCGCTGCCCGACAGCGTGTCGTCCTCGTTCAGCCTGCTGCCGAGAAGCTGCACCAGAAGCGGGTTCTCGGCGAACTTGGCATGGTTGAGCGGATCGCCGGACGAGACCGCGGAGATGTCGACCACGGTGATGCCGAGCTCGGCCAGGTCCGCGTCGTTGCCGTAGTCGCCGACGCGCGGCCGGTTGCCGGCGATGATCGAGGAGGCGAGCAGCGCCCGGTCGTCGCGCGACACGATGACGAAGAACGGCCGGTCGGGCTTGCCGATGCGGCGAAGCTGGCTCTTGAACACGTCGACGTCGATGTCCGGCGAGGCGAGGATGACGTCGCCGAGCCTGTCGCTGACGTCGCGGTCGCTGGCGAGCGCGAACTGGCGCAGCGCCTCCATCGTCAGCCAGTTGCCCATCGAGTGGGCGACGATGTCGATGCGGCGGGCGCCGGCGGCGTGCAGCAGGCGCAGGGTCTTTTCCAGCCCGTCGCGGGCGACGGTGGCGGAGTTGTTGTCGTAGATGTAGTCGACCGTGCGGCCGGTCGAGGCCCAGGAGAACAGCACCGGCGTGCCGCGATAGCCGGAATCGTGGACGATCTGCGCCGCGCGGTAGACGGAATTGTCGAAGGGCGTGCGGTAGCCGTGGACGAAGATGAGGGCGCGGCCGTCGGTCCGCTTCAGGCTCTCGCGCAGCCCGTTGGCGAACCCTTCCTCCCTGGGGTAGAGCGCCACCTCGCCGGCCGCGAAGTGGCGGGCGGGGTCGCGGCGCGCATCGCTGCGCGGCTGCTCGACCACGCCGGGCTGGTGGACCTTCGGGACGGTGATATCGACGCGGGCGAAGTTCAGATCGACGCTGCGCTCGCCGCTGAACACCTCCTTGCGGTCCTCGGCGGCCGCACGCGTGGTGGCGACGTAGATGCGGTGGGTGGCGAGCAGCTCCTGCGGCTCGGCGGCAACGGCGTCGAGCAGCCTGTGCGACGGGCCGCCGGCGCAGCCCGACAGGGCGATGGCGGCTCCCAGCATGACGGATGTCGCGACGCAGCGTGCCCGGCTCAACGAAAAACTCCTCTGCCGACGATCGCCCCTTCTATCCGCTATCGCGGCAGGCGGGCGATGGCAAGCCGTCAGCGCCGCCAGAAGAGCGGCGAGAAGACGACGAGGACGGCGAGGATTTCCAGCCGGCCGAGCAGCATGCCGACCGAAAGCAGCCACTTCGCCGTGTCCGGCACGGCGGAGAAGTTGCCGGCCGGGCCGATCACCCCGCCGAGGCCGGGGCCGACATTGGTGAGGCAGGTGAGCGCGCCCGACAGCGCTGTGAGGATGTCGAGCCCGGTCGCGGTCAGGAGCAGCGTCAGGATCAGCCAGATGACCACGAAGGCCGAGATGAACAGCACCACGGCGCGCTGCATGGCATCGTCCACCGGGCGGTCGCCGTAATGCACGGTCACGGCCGCGTGGGGATAGACGAAGCGCTTGAGGCCGTTGGCGAGCAGCTTGAACAGGATGAGGAAGCGGTAGGCCTTGACGCCGCCGGAGGTGGAGCCGGAACAGCCGCCGAGCACGGTCGCCACCAGCGCGCAGCCGGCCACGAACGGCCCCCACTGCGTGTAGTCGCCGGTCGCGAAGCCCGTCGTGGTGATGATCGAGACGAAGTTGAACGCCGAATAGGTCAGCGCCGAGGCGAAGGGCATGTCGCCCGTCAGCCGGAGATAGAGCGCGACCGCGACGACGAAGGCCGCGACGTAGCCGGCGAAGACGCGGATCTGCGGGTCGCGCAGGGCGTCGAGCCGCCCCGAGATTGCCAGCAGCATGACGATCGAGAACGGCAGCGCGCCGATGAACATGAAGACGATCGCGATCCACAGGATGGCGAAATTGTCGCCATAGACGCCCATCGAGGCGTCGTGGGTGGAAAAGCCGGCGGTGGAGATGGTGGTGAGCGCGTGGTTCAGCGCGTCGAAGCCGCCCATGCCGGCCGCGGCGTAGAGCACCGCGCACAGGATGGTCGTGGCGCAATAGATGCCGATCAGCGTGGTGATGTGGGTCGAAAGCCGCTCGAAGGGCCGGTCGGTGATGTCAGAGGATTCGATGCGGAAATAGGAGATGCCGCCGACATTGAGGAACGGCAGCACGAACAGGCTGAGCGCGATGACGCCGAGGCCGCCCATCCATTGCAGGATCGACCGCCACAGAAGGATGCCGGGCGGCAGGTGGTCGAGGCCGTTGATGATCGTGGCGCCCGTGGTGGTGATGCCGGAGACGGCCTCGAAAATGGCCTCTGCCAGCGTCAGGTCGAGGGAGGCGGCGGCATAGAACGGCACCGCGCCGATGATGCTGGTGGTCAGCCACAGGAGGTTGACGACGAGGAAGCCGAAGCGCGAGGAGATCGTCGGCGGGCGCCCTTGCGTCGCCAACACGCAGCCGAGCGCCAGACCCCCGGTGAAGAAGGCCGAGAAGGCGAAGACCTTCCAGTCCTCGTTGCCGTAATAGAGGTCGACGGCCGCCGGCGCGAGCATGGCGAAGGAGAGATAGATCGCGAAGACCGACGCGATGTGAACCGCGGCGCGGACGGCCGAATACTGCACGGAAGGAATCCCTCACGCTCTTGGCGCGACAGTGGCTTCATCCGCCGGTTTGTGCAATAGCGGCGGGAAAAGACGCAGCGGAGACGACGAGATGGCGACTTTTCCCCGCGAGGTGGCGCGCGCGGCAGAGGCGATGCGGCCGCTCTTCGCCGAGACGCCGCTGCAGGAGAACGACTACCTGTCGCGCAAGACCGGCGCGCGCATCTTCCTCAAGCGCGAGGACCTGTCACCCGTCCGCTCCTACAAGATCCGCGGCGCGTTCAACTTCTTCCGCAAGGCGCTCGCCTCGGGCGCCAAGGGGGACGGAGTCGCCGAGGTGTTCGTCTGCGCCTCGGCCGGCAACCATGCGCAGGGCTTCGCCTATGTCTGCCGCCATCTCGGCCGCAAGGGCGTGGTGTTCATGCCGGTGACGACGCCGCAGCAGAAGATCGACAAGACGCGGATGTTCGGGGCCGAGGCGGTCGAAATCCGCCTCGTCGGCGACTTCTTCGACGACTGCTACCGCGCCGCGCTCGACTTCGCGGCGGCGAGCGGCGGGCTGATGGTGCCGCCCTTCGACCACAAGGACATCATTGAGGGGCAGGCGACCATCGCGCACGAGATCGTAGAGCAGCTGCCCGAGGGCGTGTCGCCGGAGCTGACGATCCTGCCGGTGGGCGGCGGCGGGCTTTCGGCCGGCGTGACGCGCTATCTCGCCGAGACCGGGGCGACGACGCGCTTCGCCTTCGCCGAGCCGTCGGGCGCGCCGAGCCTCAGGCGCAGCCTCGAGGCCGGCAAGCGGGTGAAGCTCGACAAGGTCGACAATTTCGTCGACGGGGCGGCCGTGGCCGAGATCGGCAGGGAGAACTTCCGGCTGCTCAAGCATTTCGACGCGGCGCAGGTGCGGCTGGTGCCGGAAAACCGGCTGTGCGCCACCATGATCGAAATCCTCAACGTCGAGGGCATCGTGCTGGAGCCGGCCGGCGCGCTCGCCATCGACGCGCTCAAGGATTTTCCGCGCAAGGAGCTCAGGGGCAAGGTCGTGGTGCTCATCGTCTCGGGCGGCAATTTCGACTTCGAGCGCCTGCCCGACGTCAAGGAGCGGGCGCTGCGCTTCGAGGGGCTGAAGAAGTATTTCGTCTTCCGCTTCCCGCAGCGGCCGGGCGCGCTGCGCGACTTCCTCACCCTGCTCGGGCCCGACGACGACATCGTCCGGTTCGAATATCTCAAGAAGTCGGCGCGCAATTTCGGCTCGGTGCTGATCGGCATCGAGACCAGGGATGCGAAAAGCTTCGACATCCTGCACAAGCGGTTCGCGGAGGCCGGCTGGGCTTATCAGGACATCACCGACAACGAGACGCTGGCCGGCTTCATCATATGAGCGCGGCCATGCTATGAAGACGCCATGAGCGGCGGCACGGTCTATATCGTCCTGTTTCGCGGCGTCGGCGGCAAGACGCAGCTTCCCGTCGCGCCGCTGCGCGAGAAGCTGGCGCTGGCCGGCTTCGAGAACGTCGCCACCTACATCAACAGCGGCAATGCGGTGGTGCGGAGCGCGCTGCCGCGGCGCGAGGTGGTGGAGAAGGTGGCGGAGATCTGCGCCCGCGAATTCGCCTTCGACAAGGCGATCTATGCGGTCGCGCGGGCCGAATGGACGGCGCTGATCGCCAACAATCCGTTTCCGGACGCCGTCGACGTGCCGAAGTTCCTGCATGCCGCGATCCTCGACGGCGATCCCCCCGAGGAAAGGCTCGCCGCGCTGCGGGACCTGGCGGGAGAGGGCGACCGGCTCGCGGTGGTGAACCGGGTGGCCTACCTCCACACGCCCGGCGGGCTGAGCCAGTCGAAGCTGGGCGAGAAATTCGACAAGGGCATCGGGGTGCCCAACACGGCGCGCAACTGGAACACGGTGCTGAAGCTGGCCGAGCTCGCGGCGGCGGCAGACGCCTGACGCGGGGGCGCGGGTGGTCGATGGTGGGCGCTGCCGCTCATCCGCTGCTGGGACCTTCTTCCCGTTCACGGCAGAGGTCGCTTGTGACAGAGACGCCGCCACCGCCGTCATCCCGGCCGACCGAGCGAAGCGAGGGAGAGCCGGGACCCATTGAGCAGCACGGCCGGGTT
>JACZJD010000489.1 GCA_014860725.1 Aquamicrobium sp. | reverse complement strand
GGTGGTCGATGCCGCCACGCGCCGCGTGCTGGGCGCGCATGTGCTCGGCCCCGACGCCGGCGAGATGGCGCAGCTTCTCGGCATCGCCGTCAAGGCGCGGCTGACCAAGGACGATTTCGACGCCACCATGGCCGTCCATCCCAGCGCCGCGGAGGAGCTCGTCACCATGTACCAGCCGACCTACCGGGTGCGGCACGGCGAGCGGGTGTGAGGCGGACGATGCGGCTGCGCCTTGCCGGGCTTCTCGCCCTGCTTCTGCTCCTGTGCGTGCCGGCCTCGGCGGGCACCACGCCCGAGGAAGAGGAAATCCTCGACCGGCTGGCCGAGGCGATCGTGTTCTCGGCGGCCTGCGGCTACGACTTCGATTTCGGCCTCGCCGGCCTCGCGCTCGAACAGGCCGGCATGCGCGACGACCTCCTCGCCGACGGGTCGGACGGACGCCTGTTCTTCGAGGAGGCGCAGGACCTGCAATGGCGGCGCGTGGAGCGTCACGAGGTGCCGCACGAGGAGATGTGCCGCTACGTCCTCGACCTCTACGGGCCGAAAGGCAGCGTCGCGCCCGGCATCGTCAGCGAAGGCCGCTGAGGGCAGCGCCCGCCCGGTCGTTCAGCGTCGCTGCCCGAGCGTCATCGGCTCGCCCTCGAGAAGCCAGTCGGCCAGCGGCGGCCACAGCGTCTGCGCAAAGCGCGAGCGGAAGAAGCCGAGATGGCCGATCGGCGCGCCGCCGCCGTCCTGCGGCGAGAGCCAGCGCTGCTCGACCGCGGCGTTGGGATGGCGGGCCATGAAGTCGTCCACCCCGCGCGGCGTCGCCCAGAGGTCGTCGGTCAGGCCGATGGCGAGGATCGGCAGTCGCACCTCGGCGAAGCGCGCCGTTTCCGGCAAAGCCGGGTCGTCGAAGAAGTAGTTCCTCATCCGGCACCAGCGCGCCCAGTCGCGGAAGCACGAGCCCGGGATCGGCTCGCCGATGCCGAGCCAGCGCGGCGTGTCGCGGAAGAAGAGCGACACCGGCACGCCGACCAGGTTCATGCGCGCCCAGGCCTGGCGGTCGTCGAGATAGCCGAAATAGGCGGTCATGCTGGCGACCATCGCATAGCGCAGGAAGCGGTCGGACGCCCCGGAGAGGCCGAGCGCATGGCCGCCATAGGACTGGCCGACGCCGACCACGGGATGGCCGGGCGCGGCCGCCTCGAGGGCGGCGAGCGCGGCGGGGAAGTCCTTCAGCGCCCAGTCCTTGTAGTTGATGCGCTGCCGCCAGCCCTGCGGCCGCGGCGAGGCGCCCGTGGCGCGATAGTCGTAGGTCAGCACCGCCCGCGCGCCCGCCTCCACCAGCGTCCTGGCGAAGCCGGCATAGAATGCCTGCGGCACGGCCGTCGCCGAGGAGACCAGCACCAGCGGCCCGCCGCCGTCGCCCTCGAACAGCGTGCCGCCGAGGACGGCTTTCCCCTCGGCCGCAAACGCAAGCGGGGCATGCTTCACCGGGCGCTGCGTCCCGGCGGCGTCCGGGGCAGGGG
>JACZJD010000488.1 GCA_014860725.1 Aquamicrobium sp. | reverse complement strand
GGGACCGGGCCGTGCCACACGATCTCCCGGCCAATGGGTCCCGGCTCTCGCTCCGCTCGGCCGGGATGACGGCGTCGACGCCGGGGCCGGCCGATCCGGACTCCCTGCCCGATAAGCGCATATGCGTGAAAAAGTGTATTCACATCTGCCGTTAGATATGTCTACATAACCTTGCCAGTGGAAAAAGTGCGGCGAAAACGGCCGTACGCAACAATGGGAGATCCCACGTGCGAAAGCTCATCGTTACGGCTGCGATGCTCGCGGCCACGTCAGTCATGGCGCAGGCCGCCGACGTCACCATCGGCGCGGTCCTGCCGCTCTCCGGCGCCAGCGCCACCATCGGCGACGACCAGCGCCGCGGCATCGAGCTGGCGGTCGAGGAGGTCAACGCCAATGGCGGCGTCCTCGGCGGCAAGCTCAACGTCATCATCGAGGATTCCGGCGGCCGCGCGCCCTCGGCGCTCGACGCGGCCAAGAAGCTCGTCACCGTCGACAACGTCCCGGCGGTGATCGGCGAGTATTCGTCGGGCATCACCATCCCGGTCGGCCAGTATCTGGTTCAGGAGAAGCGCGTCCACCTCAACATCGGCTCGTCCTCGGGCCTGATCCGCCAGCTCGGCGAGGGCTCGTTCAGCCTGATCGGCCTCGACAACGTCTCCTCCGGCTTCGCCGCGCAGGACGTGGTCGACAACGGCTGGAAGAAGGCGGCGGTGATCGTGCCCAACAACGCCTTCGGCCAGGGCGTGGCGGCGCAGTTCGAGAAGGCGTTCACCGCGCTCGGCGGCGAGATCACTACCACCATCCTCTACACCGAGGGCCAGACCACCTACCGCCGCGAATTGCAGCAGCTCGAGCGCGGCGCGCCCGACGTCTACGTCTACTCGGCCTACGGCCGCGAGGCGGCGACCATCAATCGCGAGGCGTTCGAGCTCGGCATCGGCGCCGGCTCCCACCCCTGGTACGCGATCTACCTGTCGATGTGCACCTCCGATTCCGACCCGCGCTTCATCCAGGGCCAGGTCGGCATGGACCTCAACAACATCGGCCCGAACGGCCAAGCCTATGAGGAGGCCTACAAGGCCAAGTACGGAGAGGGCTTCCGCTCGACCTTCAACGGCTACGGCTACGACGCGGTCAAGATGCTGGCCGCAGCGCTCGACAAGGCCGGCTCCGCCGAGCCCGCGGCCATCACCGCCGCCCTCGCCGAGGTCGGCAAGGACTACGAGGGCGTCACCGGCCCGATCATCTTCGACGCCGACGGCCAGCGCTCGAAGCAGCCCTACGAGAAGCTGAAGATCGACGACGGCATCAAGCCGCGCTGACGAAACGCGCGCGGGCCGGCGCTCGACGCCGGCCCGCGCCCGAAGCGACCCGCCTCCGGAACGGCGTAGAACAAGGGCATGGACCGGCCGGCCTCGCACTGAGGCCCGTGAAGCGGTCCGGCGCCTCCGGCAGGGAATTCCACCAGAGAGAACGTATGATCCAGTTCGTCATAGACGTCGTCATCAGGTCCGTGGACCTGGCTCTGATCGCGATCGGCCTGAGCAGCGTCTACTCGCTGATCCGGTTTCCGAACGTCACGCTCGTCCAGTACGCCACCACCGGCGCGCTGGTCGCGCTCGGCCTCCAGATGCTCGGCCTGCCGCTGATCGTCGCCGGCCTCCTCGCCTGCGCCTTCGTCGGCGCGGTGGCGGTGGTGCTCAACGTGCTGATCTTCGAGCGGCTGCTCGCCGCCGGCTCCGCCATCGCCATGATCGGCTCGCTGGCGCTCAGCATGGTGTTCTCGGCGGTCTTCCTCGTCACGGCCGGGCCGCGCCCGCAGCGCTTCGAGCTGGAGATTAGCCCGCCGATCCGCTTCCTCGGCGCGCGCGTCACCGACCATCAGCTCGTCTCGGTCGTCATCAGCGTGCTCGCCATCGCCGCCTTCGCGCTGATCCTGTTCCGCACCGATCTCGGCCGCTGCATGCGCGCCACCGCCACCAACCCGGTGCTGGCCAAGGGTACGGGCATCAACACGCGCCGCGTCACCAACGTCGTCGTGTTCCTGTCCGGCACCATGGCGGCGCTGGGCGGCATCGGCATCTCGGTCAAGGGCGAGATGAGCGCGCATCTCGGCATGGAGATGCTGCTGCCGATCTTCGCGGCGGCCATCCTCGGCGGCCTCGGCAACGCGCTCGGCGCGGTGCTCGGCGCCGTCATCATCGCCATCGCCGAGACGATCGTCACCAACGTCAATTTCGGGCCGCTGGTCGGGCAGTCGTTCCTGTTCGTGCCCGCCGCCTACGCCACCGCGGCCTCGTTCCTGCTCCTGGTGATCGTCCTTCTGGTCAGGCCGCACGGCCTGTTCGTCAGCGAGGTGAAGCGTGTTTGAATTCGTCCTCCACGTCGCCATCATGGCCTGCCTCTACGGCATGCTGGCGCTCAGCCTCAACCTGCAGGTCGGCTTCGCGGGCCTCGTCAATTTCGGCCAGATCATCCTGTTCGGCGCCGGCACCTACGGGGCCGCGCTCGCCTTCGCGGGCGGCTTCGGCCCGGCCGCGGGCCTCCTGCTCGGGGTGCTGTTCTCGACCGTCATCGCCGTCGCCTTCGCCCAGCTCGGCCGCAACCTCGGCTCCGACTACTGGGGCATCGCCACGCTCGCCGTCGCCGAGGTGCTGCGCATCCTCGTCACCAACGAGGCGTGGCTGACCGGCGGCGCGCAGGGAATCGCCGGCATCCCGCTGATCTTCGGCGACCTGCCGCGCCCGACCGGCCCGCTGATGACGCTCGGCCTGTGCCTCGCCATCCTGCTCCTCGCCTGGTGGTTCTGCCGCCGGCTGACCGAAAGCCGCTTCGGGCTGGCGCTCAAGCTCATCCGCGAGGAGCCGATGCTGGCGCTGTCGCTCGGCTACGACCTCAACGCGGCGCGCACCGCCACCCTCGTCGTCGCGGGCGCCATGGCGGCGCTGGCGGGCTTCGTCTTCGCCCATTACGTCACCTTCGTCGGGCCGGACCAGCTCGTCGCCGCCGAGACCTTCCTGATCTGGGCCATGGTCATCATCGGCGGCTCGGGCAACCATCTCGGCGCCATCGTCGGCGCGATCCTGATGCAGTTCCTGTTCGCCTTCGTGCCCTTCGTGAAGGACGCGCTCGGCGCGCCGGCCGAATATGTCGCGGCCATGCGGCTGACGCTGGTCGGCGGCGGCCTGCTGGTCTTCCTGATGTGGCGCACCCAGGGCCTCGTCCCCGAGCGGATCGGCGGCGTGGCCCCCGCCGGGGCGCGGCCCGCCGAAGGCCGCCCGGCGAAAGCCCAGATGGCGGAGAAGCGCAATGGCTGAGACGGTCCTTCAGGGCGCTGGCATCGCCAAGGCCTTCGGCGCGCATCAGGTGCTCTCCGACGTGCGCTTCGGCGTCGCCGAGGGCGAGATCGTCGGCCTGCTCGGCCCCAACGGCTCGGGCAAGTCGACGCTGCTCAACATCGTCTCCGGCTTCTCGCGCGCCGATGCCGGCGAGATCCGCTTCCGCGGCGAAGAGCTTGCCGGCCTTGCCGCCCACGACATCGCGCGGCGCGGCCTCGTGCGCACCTTCCAGCTGCCCTCGATGCCGCACCGCATGAGCGTGCGCGAGGTGCTTTCCGCCGGCTCGCGCGAGGGCGCCGGGCTCGTGGAGGCCTTCCTGCGCCGCCGCGCCGACGACCCCGAGGTCGAGACGCTCATCGACCAGTTCGCGCTCCGGCCGGTCGCGGACCTGCCGGCGAGCTCGCTCTCGGGCGGCCAGAAGAAGCTGCTCTCCATCGCGCTCGCGCTGCGCACGCGGCCGTCGCTGCTGTGCCTCGACGAGCCGACGGCCGGCGTCCACCCGCAGCTGCGCAGCCGCATGGTCGATCTGCTGCGCGCCTTCAACGCCCGCGGCGTCGCCATGCTGGTGGTCGAGCACGACATGCACTTCATCCGCGAATTGTGCAGCCGCTGCATCGTGCTCGACCGCGGCGAGATCATCGCCGACTGCCCGCCCGCCGAGCTCGCCGAGAACGAGCGCGTCGTCGAGGCCTATCTCGGCAAGTCCGTTGAACGACCCAAGGTGCTGTCATGATCCGGGTAGACAAGGTACGCGCCGGCTACGGCGACGGCCCCGACATTCTTCAGGGCATCGACCTCGCCGCATCTGGCGGCGAGATCGTCACCATCCTCGGCCCCAACGGCTGCGGCAAGTCCACGCTGCTGAAGTGCATAGCCGGCTACGTGAAGCCGCGCGGCGGCAGGGTCGAGATCGAGGGCGGCGACGTCACCGCCATGCCGGTGCACGAGCGCATCCGCCATCGCGGCATGGGCTTCGTGCCGCAGACCGACAACGTCTTCGCGACGCTGACGGTGGCCGACAACATCATGCTCGGCGCGCGCCACCTCGCCGCACCCGAGCGCAACGCGCGCTATGCCGCGCTGATGCAGGAATATCCGATGCTCGCCTCCAAGCAGGACCGCAAGGCCTCGGCCCTGTCGGGCGGCGAGCGGCAGATCCTGTCGCTCGCCCGCGCCCTGATCTCCGGCCCGCGGGTGCTCCTCCTCGACGAGCCCTCGGCCGGCCTGTCGCCGGCGATGATGCACGACGTCTTCGCGGCCATCGCCGCCATCCGCGACCGCACCGGCATGTGCATCGTCATGGTCGAGCAGAACGCCTTCGAGGCGCTGGGCGTCGCCGACCGCGCCTATGTGCTGTCGCTCGGCAAGGTGGCGATCGAGGGCCGGGCGGCCGACCTCCTCGCCGACCCGGCCATGCGCCACCTCTATCTCGGCGGCGAGCCGCCGGCCGAAGCCGTCGCCTGAGGCCTCGCGCCGCCTGCCGTTCTTCCGTCCATCATTCCGGGAAGGGACATCATGACCATCGCTGCAAGGCCGGCCGAGCCGGCGGACCTGATCTCGAACATCGAGAACATCGCCTTCGACACCGATGCCGGCGTCGGCACGCTGGCCAATATCGGCCTCCTGGTGCTGCGCACCGACCAGACCATCGAGGACGAGTTCCGCCTCGCCGTGCCGGAGGGCGTGGCGCTCTACGGCGCGCGCCTGCCGTCGCCGGTCGAGATCACGCCCGACAATCTGCGCCGGATGGAGGCCGACATTCCGGGTGCGGCGCGGCTCCTGCCCGACGTCGCGTTCGGCGCCGTCGGCTTCGGCTGCACCTCCGGCGCGCTGGTGATCGGCGAGGCGACCGTGGCCGAGCGCGTGCGCGAGGTGCTGCCGGGCGTGAAGGTGACGGACCCGGTGACGGCCGCCGTCGCCGCCTTCGCGGCGCTGGGCAGGAAGCGCGTCGCGCTCCTCACGCCCTACATCGCCACCATCAACCATTCGCTGCGCGCCGCCTTCACGGAGCGCGGGCTGGAGATCCCCGTCATGGGCTCGTTCAACGAGCCGGACGACAACCGCGTCGCCCGCATCTCCCCCGCCTCCATCGAGAAGGCGATCATGGAGGTCGGCGCCTCCGACGCCTGCGAGGCGGTGTTCATCTCCTGCACCAGCCTGCGCGTCGCCCGCATCGCCGAGGCGGTCGAGGCCAAGCTCGGCAAGCCCGTCACCTCCAGCAACCACGCGCTCGCCTGGCACATGCTGCGCCTCGCCGGCTACGACAAACCC
>JACZJD010000487.1 GCA_014860725.1 Aquamicrobium sp. | reverse complement strand
CAGGCCGACCGTGAGAACCGCCGCCATCAAGCACTACAGCGATGAACTCCTCGCCGACGACCGATCGCGTGGCGGAGGCGGATCCAATGCGGTGGAGAAGATCAACAGGCTGACGGCGCCCATTCGCGCGAACAGGCTTCGCCTGCTGGGCCGTGTGGACGGATTTGAGCAAGATGAAGCCGGCGGTCAGGGCGACGAATGATGCGAAGTTTCGCTTGGTCTTCTCGCAGCGTAGGGCGACGCGCTTGAATCGCTTGAGCTTGCCGGCGGCCTGCTCGATGCGGGCGCGGCCTTTGTAGAGCGTCCTGGCGAAGAAGGCCGGCTTGTCCTTTTCATTGGCCTTGTGTGGAATGACGGGAACGATGCCGCGCTCCCGCGCCGCCCGGCGGTTAGCTTTGCTGGCGTAGCCCTTGTCGCCGATCGCAGCGCGCGGATCGACGTCGGGACCGAGCCCGAGCAGGACCGGGAAGTGCGGGGCATCACCCTTCTCGCCGCCAGTCAGATCGAAGGCGATGGGATGGCCGTCGAAGTCTGTCTTCAGGTGGATTTTGGTGGAGAAGCCGCCGCGCGAGCGGCCCAGCGCCTGACCGTCCTGCCCCCTTTTTCGGCCTGCCGCCGACACATGGGCGCGCACCACGGTGCTGTCGAACATCTGCACCAGATGCGCCGAGGACGAGAGCGAGGCGAGGTGGTCGAAGAAGGTCTCGAACACCCCGGCCTTGCTCAGCCTGTCGAAACGCTTCCACACGCTGTTCCACCTGCCGAAGCGCTCCGGCAGCGCACGCCAGGTGATGTTGTGAACCGAGAAATAGTGCAGGGCCTCCAGGAAAAGCCGGTCGTCCCGGCCCCTGGCCCCGCGTCGTGGCAGTGAGGCCCGGAAGACCTCCAGCGCGTTTACCCAATCCGCTTCCGTCATCCTCGGGGACATCGCCGACCTCCAGAATCAGTCGGCTATCCATGAATCAGACCGGATTCCTTCCCGGAACCCTCAAACCTAGACCTGAGTCAAATCGTCCACACGGCCCAGAGGGGGACACAGAAACTGCCGCCGCCGAAGATCGAACGCTCCGTGTGAGATGAACCGCTCTCCGGCGCTGTCATCTCAGCACCTCGGCTACCGCCTCCGCCGCCTTGCCGACGACCTCGTCGGCCTCGGCCCGCGTCAGGCAGAGCGGCGGCGCGAAACCGAGGATGTCGCCCTGGGGCATGGCCCGGGCGATGACGCCGCGCTTGAGCAGGGCGGCGGCAACCGCCGGGCCGACCTTGCGCGCCGGGTCGAAGAAGGTGCGCCTGTCGCGGTCCTCGACGAATTCGACGGCGCAGAGCATGCCCTCGCCGCGGATCTCGCCGACATGGGCATGCTCGCCGAGCGCCGCCTTCATGGTGGCATTCAGATAGGCGCCCGTCTCGCCGGCGTTCCTGACCAGTCCGAGCGCGTCGATCAGCTTCAGGTTGGCGACGCCGGCGGCAGCGCCGATCGGATGCGCGGAATAGGTCCAGCCGTGGCCAATAGGGCCGTTCTCGTCGGTGCCCTTCTCCAGCACCGCCCACACCCTGTCGCCGACGATCGAGCCGGATAGCGGCGCATAGGCCGAGGTCAGCCCCTTGGCGATGGTGATGATGTCGGGCTCGATTCCGTAGTGATCCGATCCGGACATGGAGCCGAGCCGGCCGAAGCCGGTGACCACCTCGTCGGCGATCAGCAGGATGTCGTGCTTCCTCAGGACCTTCTGGATCGCCGCCCAGTAGCCGGCCGGCGGCGGCACGATGCCGCCGGTGCCGAGCACCGGCTCGCCGATGAAGGCGGCAATCGTGTCGGCGCCCTCGCGGGCGATCAGTTTCTCCAGGTCGTCGACGCAGTAGGCGATGAAGTCGGCCTCGCTCATGGCGAGGTCGGGGCGGCGGAAATAATAGGGCGCCTCGGTGTGCAGGATGCGGTCGAGCGGCAGGTCGAACTTGTCGTGGAAGAGCTTCAGACCGGTGAGCGAGCCGGTGACCAGCCCGGAGCCGTGGTAGCCGCGCCAGCGCGAGATGATCTTCTTCTTGGCCGGGCGGCCGAGGATGTTGTTGTAGTACCAGACGAGCTTGACGTTGGTCTCGTTGGCGTCAGAGCCGCCGAGGCCGAAATAGACCTTCGACATGCCCTTCGGCGCGCGCTCCAGCACCATCTTCGCCAGGGTGATCGAGGCCTCGGTGCCGTGGCCGACATAGGCGTGATAGTAGGCGAGCTCCTTCGCCTGTGCGGCGATCGCCTCGGCGATCTCGGGGCGGCCGTAGCCGACGTTGACGCAGTAGAGCCCGGCGAAGGCGTCGAGCAGCCGGTTGCCGTCGCGGTCCTCGATGAAGACGCCCTTGCCGCCGGTGACGATGCGGTTGGGGCTTTCGCCGCGGGCGTGCTGGGCGAGATGGGTCGAGGGATGGAAGAAGTTCTCTCGGTCCCAGCGGTCGAGGACGTCGTTGGTCAGCATCGTTCTTCTCCGTAGCGATGTGTCCGGCCGCTCACGCGATGTCGCGGCAGACATATTTGAGGTCGGTGTAGGCTTCCATGCCGTGGCGCGAGCCCTCGCGGCCGAGGCCGGCCTGCTTC